>NZ_JAGPXZ010000018.1:0-21352 GCF_018070305.1 Micromonospora sp. M51
TGCCGGCGGAGGGCGCCGTCGCGGTGGCGGCAACGCCCCGGGACCGGGCAGCCCGCCTGGTCGGCACGATCGCGGCGGCGTTGACCCTGCTGGCGGCGGTGCCGCTGGTGTTCGGCGGTCGAGGTTGGGTCGCCTGGTCGGCTGGCGCCCCGGCGGTGCGCCCGTGGCACCAACTGGATCTGCCGTGGGTGCCCGGTCTGGAGCTGCGCTTCCACCTCGGCGTCGACGGCATCTCCTGGCCGCTGGTGGTGTTGACGGCGCTACTCACGCTGCTCTGCTGCGCGTACACGATGTGGCGGGTGCCCGGCGGCGGCAGCGGCCGGGCGTTGGTCGCGCTGCTGCTGGTGGTCGAGATGGGCATCCTGGGCACCTTCCTCGCCCTGGACCTGGTGCTGTTCTTCCTCTTCTTCGAGGTCGTCCTGCTGCCGATGTACGCGATCATCGCTGGCTGGGGTGGCGCGGACCGGCGTCGGGCCGCCCGGAAGTTCGCCCTCTACACACTGTTCGGGTCGGTGCTGCTGCTGGTCGGCGTGTACGTCGTGGTCGCCGCCGCCGGCACCGCCGACCTGGTGACGCTGACCGGTGGGGCGGGGTTGTCCAGGGGCACCCAGTTGGCCGCGTTCACGCTGTTGGCGTTGGCTTTCGCGGTGAAGAGCCCGCTGTGGCCGCTGCACTCCTGGCTGCCCGACGCGCACACCCAGGCACCCACCGTGGGCAGTGTCGTGTTGGCCGGTGTGCTGCTCAAGATGGGCACGTACGGTCTGATCCGGGTCGCGGTCGGGGTGGCGCCGGAGGGTGCCCGCTGGGCGGCGCCGGTGCTCGGCGTGCTGGCCGTCGCCGCGATCCTGATCGGTTCGCTGGTCTGCCTGGCCCAGTCGGACGTGAAGCGGCTCATCGCGTACTCCAGCGTGGGGCACATGGGTTTCGTACTGCTCGGCGTCGCCACGCTGACCGCCACCGGCATCCAGGCGGCGTTGATCGGCAACGTCGCGCACGGCGTGATCACCGGCCTGCTGTTCTTCCTGGCCGGGGCGGTGAAGGACCGTACCGGCACGGGTGCGCTCGCGGAGCTGTCCGGGCTGCGGGAGACCGCGCCCCGGTTGGCGGGTCTGCTCGCGTTCGCGGCGATCGCGTCGCTGGGCCTGCCCGGGTTGGCCGGCTTCTGGGGTGAGGCGTTCGCGGTGGTCGCCGCACTGCAGGTGGGCGGCCCGCTCTGGACGACCCTCGGGGTGCTGGCGGCGGTCGGTGGGGCGCTCACCGCCGCGTACTTCCTGCGGTTGCTGCGCCAGGTCACCCACAACCGACCGAGCCCCGCCGTCGGGCAGGTCGGCGCCGGCCTGGCCGGGGCGGAGTTGACCGCCTGGGTGCCGCTGGTGCTGCTCGCGTTGGCCATCGGGCTGGCGCCGACACTGGTCCTCGGTGTCGCCGAGGCCCCGGTCGACGCTCTCATCGGGGTGGTCAAGCCATGAACGTCGTGCAGAGCGTGGACAGCGTCGCGCTGCTCCCGGCCTACCTGGCCGCCGGCACGGCCGTGCTCGTCCTCATCACCGACCTGCTCGTGGCGCGGCCACGGGCCACCATCGCGGTGGCAGCCCTCGGCGCGCTCGGCACCGCCGTCGCTTCCGCGCTGGTCGGGGCGGGTGCCGAGCGGCGCACGTTCTGCGTGGGCGCCGACTGCTCATGGATCTTCGGCGGTCGCGCGGCACTGGTCGGCGCGGTGGTCGCACTGCTGACGCTGGGTGTGCTCGGGCTGTCGGTGCCCGCGCTGCGGGCCGGGTGGTCACCGGTCGGGGAGTACGCCTTCCTGCTGGCCTGCTCGATGACCGGCGGCGTGGTGCTCGGCGCGGCCGGTGACCTGATCACGCTCATCGTCGCCCTGGAGACGTTGACCCTGCCGCTGTACGTGCTGGTCGGCCTGCGTCGGGGGAGCCTCGCCAGCGCCGAGGCGGCGTTGACCTTCTTCGTGGTCAGCGTGGTGGCGACGACGCTGACCCTGCTCGGCGCGGCGCTGCTGTACGCGGTGACCGGCGGGCTGCACCTGGACCGGCTCGGCGGTTTGCTCGCCGAGCAGCCTGAGCTGCGGGACCTGCCGTTGACCAGCGCCGCGGTGGCGGTGCTGCTGGTCGGGTTGGCCTTCAAGGTGGCGGCGGTGCCGTTCCACGCCTGGGCGCCGGCCACCTACGACGGCGCGCCGCTGCCGGTGGCCGCGTACCTGTCCACCGCGTCGAAGCTGGGCGGCCTGATCGCCCTCCTCGCCGTGGTGCAGCGGGCGTTGCCCGCCGACCAGACCGGCCCGGTGCTCGCGGTGCTCGCGGTGCTCACCATGACCGTGGGCAACCTGGTGGCGCTGCGTCAGCGGCGGACCGTCCGGCTGCTCGCCTGGTCGTCAGTCGCGCAGGCCGGCTACATCCTCGCCCCGCAGGGAGCATTGGCGATGGCCGCCGGGCGCACCGACGAGGCGCGGTCCGCCGCGTACGCGGCCGCCGTGGCGTACGCCGTCTTCTTCGTGGTGTTGGAGCTTGCCGCCTTCGCCGGGTTGACGGCCCTGCGGCCGGCGGGCGCGGACGGCGGCACGGTGGACGACCTGCGCGGCGCGGCCCGCCGGCATCCGTGGCGGGCTGCGGCGTTCGGTCTCGCGCTGGTGGGTCTGGCCGGTCTGCCGCCGGGGCTGGCCGGCCTGTTCGCGAAGGTGACAGTGGTCCGGGCGCTGTTGGACGGTGGCGCGGCGTGGCTGGCGCTGGTGGTGGCGCTGAACGCCGTGATCGGCCTCGCCTACTACCTGCGGGTGACCGCCGCGCTGTGGGCACCGACGCCCCTCGCCGCCCCGAACGTCGGGGGCGCTGCGGCCGTACCCGTGGTGGGTGTGGTGGCGGTGGTGCTGGCGGTGGCGACGGTGGCCGCCGTGGTGCTGGGTGTCGCCCCGCAACTGGTGCTCGACCTGGCCGGCCGTTGACCTGACCTGCGACTTCGGTCTCAGTGAACTCTCAGCGTTGTAACGGATGGTTGGTGGGTACCGGGTTGTTACACCGGTCAGCGGATCCCGGCGATCCGTGCACCGAAGGAGACATCGTGCACCACAACCGTCTGAAGACCGCAGCGCTGCTTGGCCTGCTCAGCGCCCTGATCCTGGCGGTGGGCTACTGGTTCGGCGGCAGCGGCGGCCTGGTCATCGCCGTCCTCGTGTCTCTGGTCATGAACGGCGTCACCTACTTCTACTCCGACAAGCTCGCGCTGCGCTCGATGGGGGCGCAACCGGTCACCGAGGCGCAGTTCCCCGAGCTGTACCGGATGGTCCGGGAGTTGGCCGCCGACGCCCGGCAGCCGATGCCGCGCCTCTACGTCAGCCCGACCGCGCAGCCCAACGCTTTCGCCACCGGTCGTAACCCGCAGCACGCGGCCGTCTGCGTGACCCAGGGCATCACCGAGATCCTCGACTACCGCGAACTGCGCGGTGTGATCGGGCACGAGCTGTCCCACGTCTACAACCGGGACATCCTGATCTCCAGCGTGGCGGCCGGCCTGGCCAGCATCATCACCCTGCTGGCGAACCTCGCCTTCTTCATCCCGCTGGGCGGCGGGGACGACGAGGACCGCCCGAACCCGGCTGTGTTGCTGCTCACTCTGATCCTGGGCCCGATCGCCGCCACGGTGATCCAACTGGCGATCAGCCGGAGCCGCGAGTTCCAGGCGGACGCCTCGGGCGCCGAGTTGAGCCGCGACCCGCTGGCCCTGGCCAGCGCGCTGCGCAAGATCGACGCGGTTGCCCGACGCCGGCCGTTGCCGGCCCAGGGCCAGCTCACCAGCACCGCCCACCTCATGATCGCCAACCCGTTCCGGGGTGGCGGCATGGCCGCGCTCTTCTCCCCGCACCCGAAGAGGGAGGACCGCGTGGCCCGGCTGGAGCAGATGGCCCGCAACTCGGGGCCGGTCCAGTTCCAGCGCTGACCCGCTGATCGACCGCCTCCGCCCGTACCCGGCCACGCCGGGTACGGGCGGACTGCTGTATTTCCGTTGTCTACCCGCCCGGCGGTGGCGTTAGGGTCATAACGGCTCACGCTCATTACACCCTCGGGAGGTTCACGGTGACCGCGCTGCGTCAGTACCTGGGTGTCTGGCGGATCCCCGGGGCGCCCATGCTGTTGGTCACCGGCATCATCGGGCGGCTCGGAATCGGTATGACCCCCCTGGCGCTGCTCCTGGTGGTCGAACAGGTGACCGGGCGCTACTCGCTGGCCGCCATCGCGGGCGGCATCTACGCCCTCGCCGGTGCCGCGCTCAGCCCGATAGCCGGACGGGTCGCCGACCGGGTCGGCCCCACCCCCGTCCTGCTGCTCACCGCCGTCGCCCACCCGCTGGCGCTCATCGGGTTGCTGCTGGCCAGCCGCTCCGGCGACGACGCTCTCCCCGTCATCTACCTCGCCGCAGGCGTGGCCGGCGCCACCTACCCGCCACTCACCGCCGCCATTCGAGGCGCCTGGAACGACCTGACCAGCCCGAACTCCGGCCGTTCCCACCTGCGCAACACGGCAATGGCCGCCGAGACCACCCTCTTCGAGATCGTCTTCGTCCTCGGCCCACTGCTCGTCGCCGGCTTCGTCCTCGTCGCCGACGCGTCAGCCGCGCTGATCGGTGCGGCGGTGGTCACCCTGTTCGGCACGACCGCCGTGGCCCTCGGCCGGGTCATGCGCGGCTGGCGCCCGCACCCGCGCGAACACCACGCCCGCGGGCTCGGCCCGCTGCGGGTCCCCGGCTTCCCGGCCCTGCTGATCTGCGTGGCCGGCCTGGGCATCGCGTTCGGGGCCGCCGGGGTGATCGTGCCGGCGTTCGCGAGCGACCACGCCACCGACGACCCGGAGAGCCTCGCCGGTGTGCTCCTCGCGGTCTGGGGGATCGGCAGCGCCCTCGGCGGGCTCTGGTTCGGCGTCCGCCGGCCAGCACCGAACATGACCCGGCAGTTCGCCTTCCTGCTCGCCGCGCTGGCCGCCACCTTCGCCGTGTTCGCGGTGATGCCCACCCCGCTGGCGTTGGGTGTCGCCCTGGTCGCCGGCGGGGCCACCATCGCGCCCGCCTTGACCCTGGAGAACACCCTGGTCGGCCGGATCGCCCCGACCGGCATGCTGAACGAGGCGTACACCTGGGTGGTCACCGTCGCGGTGGCGTCCAGCGCGGCCGGCGGCTCGGTGGCCGGCGTGATCGTGGACCACGCCGGCGGCGTCCGCTGGGCGTTCCTGTTCGCCGGGGCGGCGGTCGCCGTCGGTGCCGTGGTCGCCGCACTGCCCGCCGGGCCCATCGCCCGCGCGGAAACCACAGCGGTACGCACCGAACAGCCCGTCCCCGCCTGACCACGTGCGTACCTAGCGGGCGTCTCGGTCGGCCCGTGCTGTGGTCGGATCGTGCTTGATCGACTCAGGTTTCTGAATGTCGCGGTGACCCAGTCGCTTGGATGCCCCGACTTTCAGGAACCCGAGTCGATCTCACCCGGATGCGCTGCGTCCCCAGGTCGGCTCGCCGTGGACAGCCGTCAGCGGTAGTTGTTGAACTGAAGGGCCACGCCGAAATCCTCGCCCTTCAACAGCGAGATGACGGCCTGCAGGTCGTCGCGCTTCTTGCCGGTCACCCGCAGTTGGTCGCCCTGGATCTGCGCCTGCACGCCCTTGGGACCCTCGTCGCGGATCTTCTTGCTGATGGCCTTGGCCTTGTCCGCCTCAATGCCCTGGATCACCTTGCAGTCGATCTTGAAGATCTTGCCCGACGGGCGCGGCTCCCCAGCATCCAGCGACTTCAGCGAGATGTTCCGCTTGACGAGCTTCTCCTTGAACACGTCCAGCGCGGCGCGGACACGCTCCTCGGTCTCCGCCTGAAGACCGATCGCCTCCTCGCCCGACCAGGAGATCTCAGCGCCGGTGCCGCGGAAGTCGAACCGCGTCGCAAGCTCCTTCTCCGCCTGCCGAAGGGCGTTGTCGACCTCCTGACGGTCAACCTTGCTCACGATGTCGAACGACGGGTTCGCTGCCATGTTTCTGCTCCTGCTGTCCGGCGGTCTGGGCCTGCCGTCGGCCGCCGACCAGCGGCACGACCCCCTGACGGTACCCGGTTGCGTCGGTGCCGGGGGGAGCCGCTATTCTTGCTTCCGCCGCCGCGTTGCGACGCGGTGGGGTGCCCTGGCGGGTTGCCCGAGCGGCCAATGGGAGCGGACTGTAAATCCGTCGCGAAAGCTTCAGAGGTTCGAATCCTCTACCCGCCACCAGGTGCAGACACGGCCCCTGACCAGCAGAGATGCTGATCGGGGGCCGTTGTCGTTGGTCCGGCCGAGTCCAGCAGTTGACGACTGGTTGAAGCCGTTGACCGAGGTGGGCCGGGCCAGCCTCAAGCAAATCGACTCGGGCGCCGGGGGCCAGCTCGGGGCAGGTGATGGTCTCTTCGCCTCCGTTGGCATAGCTGACGTTCCCCGAGCGGAGGTGCCCCGCCTTGTCGGTGATCCCGCCTCAGGTTGGAGGAGTGCGCTCAGCCGGCTGTGCTGTCCGAAAAGCCTGCTCGCGCCGGCTGCCCGCTGGTGACCGGCCGGCCCTGCAACTACTGGTCCGGGAACGGCGCGGGATTGCCCGTCCGTTCGGCGTTGTTGACCTTGAGCCCCACCCATGCGCGGGTCGGCCGGCCTACTGTGTCGTCGTGCCTGGACCCGACGATGCCACTGACACACACGTCAAGGTTCGTTCGCGACGCTGGCGTATCTGGCTGCTGTCAGTTGTCGCCGTTGCCGCCTGCTGTTTCGGCGTGCTCAAGGTGAGAGACGCCCCTGCGACTGAGGCGCAAGGCTATGTGTCTCAGATCAGCGTGCGCGGTTACGAGCGGGTGCACGACTACATCGATCCTGGTACAGCACCCGCCGAGCAGCGCGCCGCAGTCGCGATCTTCGTCGGCCCTCCGGACGACAACGTCGTCGCCCGCGTGTCCGGACCAGGGCTCGTTGTCGGCGCTCCAGCAACGGATCCGGCCTTCCCTGATTTCGAGATGATCGGCTACGGCAGTTGGCACGGCTGTTTCGTGCACGTCGATCGCTGGAAGACGAGTGATCCACCCATGTCGTACCAACTGACGACCGAGCATCTGACCGCGTTCCGGGCGGGACGGCTGTCCGTGCTGTCCATCGCTGTTGGATGTGGCGGTGGATGACCGCGCGCTCCGGGCGGCCTCGCGAGTCCTCGCTGCTTCCGTGCCGCCTTGCCGTGGGCGTCTTTTCGCTTCGAGGGCAAGCCATCAACGCGACATCGCCGTGCGCCGATATTGTCGCCGGCACGAGTCAACACGGGGCCCGATCGCACGAGCGGTCGGCCGGACATGTCGCCGCCTCCGGCCCAACAGCCGGCACCGTGTCGGCCTGCGGCCAAAGTCGGCTGACCGCCGAATTCTCCCGCTGTGGGCGCACGCTGGCGAAGCACTGAAGCCGAGGTGCGGGCGTCGCGGTGGTCAGTGTTGGTGCGCGTGGCGGTAGGTCGGCGCCCACATCGATGGCGACTTCGCCACATCAGCGCTTTTCGTATCTGTCGTCATCGATGAAAGTTCCACGCCTAGCTGCGCATACCCTGCCTGTGGTCAGCGTTCGTTCTGCTGGCGACCAAACTGAAATGAACCCGACGAGGTACTGGCGGGATGGCGGAGAGCCGGTATGGTGGTCGATGGTCGGATCGGAGGCGCGCGTTCGTCGCGGGCTGTTGAGCGTTGCTGACGGTGACCGTCGTACCGGATGTGGCAGTGCCTACAGCTGGACCCGAATTGCGTTGAAGGTCGCATTCAACACTGGGTGAAACGGTTAAGCGACCTGCAGGCTCGTGATCTGGCCCGGTGCGTTGGGGGCGGTAGGCCGAACGGCGGGAAGTAACAGACGGTGGGGCCAGTCGGGCGACCACCACTTCTCTGGCTGCCCGCGCTGTGGCACGATCGTGGAACCTCCATCAACGCTGTACATCTCCCGACAGGAGCGATCATGTCTGGTCGAAGGCTAGGCCGACTCGGTGGGTCTCTCCTCCTTGTTCTTGCTGCCGCCGCCATCGTCGCCTTCCCCGCTGGCCTCTATGACAGCAGTGCTCGCGGAGCTCAGGCCATCGATCTCATCTGGACCGTCGCTCCGGAAGGCACTATCGTCGGCAGCGGTCGCTGACTCGTTCAGCTCACCCCAAGCCAAGGGCGGTAAACCGCAGGCGCCGTAGGGAGCGGTATGGCTCCGCGTGATCGATCGCGACGTCGTTCGGCGGATCGTGCATGGTTCATCACCGCGCCACTGGTGTTCTTCGCCGCGATCTGTTCCATCGTCACGGGGCTGGTGTCGTCCCAGCCCTTCGGTGACTGGCTCCTCGCGCTCCTGTTGCTGGTCGCCATGGCCGCCGTGGGCATGCCGGTCCTCAACTTTGTGGTCCGGCGGCAGTCGTTCGGCATGACCCTGACCGAGATTCCGCTGGTGTTAGCGCTGTTTCTGCTGCCACCGCTGACCGTCGTCGCGATCTACACGGTGGCGTCCATGCTCACGCAGACGCGGCACCGGTTCGCGCCTGTCAAGTTCTGGTTCAACGTAGCCAAGGCTGCCGCCGGGACCTCTCTCGCCGTCCTCCTCCTTCAGGCGCTACCGCCGTCGAAGGAGGTGGACGACCCCGGCACCTGGCTGAGTCTCTTCGCGGCCGTGACCGCGGTGATCCTGGTCAGCCTTCTCGGCATCGTCGGCGTGCACACCCTCCTGCAGGGCTGGCAGGCCGGACGGGACTCTCTCCGCACCGCACGTCCCGCTCTGCTCACTGCGGCGATCAACGTCTCGCTCGGTCTCATCATCCTGATCGCCGTCACCACCACCTGGTGGTCGTTGGTGCTGCTGGCCGCTCTCGGTGCGGCACTGGTCCTGGTCTACCGCTCCTACGCGGAGTTCTTCCGGCAACACCGGACGCTGGCCGCGATGTACGACCTCACCCGCGCTATCGGGGAGCGCGGCCAGGACGGCACCCTCGTCGATGCGCTCCTGGGTCGGGTCCGGGCCCTGATGCAGGCCGAGTACGCCACGCTGTGGCTGCCCGCCCAGGGCCGCCATCCCGAGGTGCTGCTCACCGCCCGGGTCGACGACTCGGGGCTGTTGGATGTCGTACCCACGCCGGCGTCCCTTCGGCAGCGAGCGTCGGACGAGGGGCGGACCATCGCGGTGGGGCGTGCTTTCGACGAGAAGGCGAACGAGCGCCAGGCGTTGAGCCACAGCAAGATCAAGGACGTCATCGTGGTGCCGCTCCGGTCCGGCCAGGCGGTCATCGGCACCCTGGAGGTCGCCAATCGGCTCAGCGATGTCGGTCATTTCACCCGTGGTGACATCCCCATCTTCGAGACGGTCTCCGCGCACGCCGCCGTGGCCCTGGAGAATTCGCGACTGGTCGACCGGCTGCGGCACGACGCGCACCACGACACGTTGACCCGGCTGCCCAACCGGCGACGGATCACCGGAGCGCTGGACGAGTCGGTCAAGATCCGCGCGCCGGGCGAGGTGGTGGCGCTGCTGCTCTTCGACGTCGACGGGCTGCGCCAGGTCAACGAGTCCCTGGGTCACGCCGCCGGCGACAAGGTCCTCACCGAGGTCGCCAACCGGTTGCGGGCCAGCGCACCGTCGTCGGCTCTGGTGGGCCGTGCCGGCGGGGACGAGTTCCTGGTGACACTGCGGTTGGAGAGCGCCGAGGCCGCGCTCGAGTTGGCCGCCCAGCTGCGCGACCAGATCCGCGACGAGATGGTCTTCGACGCGCTCACCCTCGACGTGAACACCGCCGTCGGGGTGGCCGTACACCCGGATCACGGCAGCGACGCGGCGACCCTGCTGCTTCGGGTCGACCTCGCGGCCACCGCGGCCAAGTCGGTGCCGGGCAGTGTGCAGCTGTTCAACCCCGCGCTGGAGTCCCGTTCACTGCGCCGGCTGGGCCTGGCCGGCGATCTGCGCCGAGCACTGGACCAGGGCGAGCTGGAGGTCTACTTCCAGCCCAAGGTGACGCTGCGGGACCGGCGCCTGGTTGGTGTCGAGTGTCTGGCCCGCTGGGAGCACCCGGCGCACGGCACCGTCGCGCCGGAGGACTTCGTGGCGGTGGCCGAGCACACCGGCCAGTTGAGCCGGCTCACCGAGGTGGTGCTGCGCGAGGGCCTGCGCCGCAGTCGGGACTGGGCCCTGGCCGACCAGCCGCTGCCCATCGCGGTCAACCTCTCGGCTCGTACGCTCATCGACCAGCACTTCCCGGACCGGGTCCAGGAGTTGTTGACCGAGTACAAGGTGCCGGCGCAGCGCCTCACCCTGGAGATCACCGAGTCGGGGGTGCTGGACGGCACGGACCGGCCCATTCCCACCCTGCAACGGCTGCGGGATCTCGGCGTACGGCTGTCGGTGGACGACTTCGGCACCGGCGACTCGTCCCTGGCGCACCTGCGGCGGCTGCCGGTGCACGAGGTGAAGGTGGACCGCTCCTTCGTGCAGGGCATGGCTACCGATCCGGGGGACCTGGCGATCGTCAACGCGGTGGTGACTCTCTCCCAGCAGTTCGGCCTGGCGGTGGTGGCCGAGGGGGTGGAGAGCGAGTTGACCCTGGAGCTTCTCCAGGACATCGGTTGTGAGATCGGGCAGGGCTTCCTGTTCAGCAGGCCGCTGCCGTACGAGCGGTTGGCTGCCTGGTTCGGTGCCCAGGTCGAGCCGGAGACGATCTCCAACGGGGAGCTGCCGCGCCTCCGAGTCGTGCCCTGAGCAGGGCGCGGACGATCACGGGGGATCCGATTTCACCTGTCGAGCCGGGCCGTGTACTCTTACTCCTGCGCGCCCCACGGGGAGATCGCGCAGGCCCCCTTAGCTCAGTCGGCAGAGCGTCTCCATGGTAAGGAGAAGGTCTACGGTTCGATTCCGTAAGGGGGCTCGAGGGTTCAGCTGGACCCATCGCAGCGGTGTAGCTCAGATGGTAGAGCAAGCGGCTCATAATCGCTGTGTCGCCGGTTCAAGTCCGGCCACCGCTACTCTCGTCTTCCGGGCTAGTTGCCGGTGGTCGTAAGAATGGGCGCTTCTGGCGCCCACTTTGCATGTCCGCGCTGTCAGCGTCTAGGCTGGCGCGTCGTAGTTGTTTCCGTTAGCGAGGAAGGCACTCCGCCGTGGCGAAGGCTACCGATGTCCGGCCGAAGATCACTTTGGCGTGTGTGGAGTGCAAGGAGCGCAACTACATCACGCGCAAGAACCGGCGCAACGACCCCGACCGCATCGAGCTGAAGAAGTTCTGCCCGCGCGACGGTCGGCACACGGTCCACCGCGAGACCCGCTGATCGCTGGCCGGCCTTTGGCCGGCCACCGTCGAAGCTTTTCCGATCGCCGATCTGACCGGTGTGGTGCGGCTCAGCCGCCGCCTACCGATCAGGTCGGCGATTGGGCTTTCCGTGTAGGTTCGCCGCATGCCTCTGGACGCCTCCTTCGTCGGCCGGACCTATCCGCCGACCGCCCCCTACCAGGTGGGCCGAGAAAAGATCCGCGAGTTCGCCACCGCCATCGGCGCCACCGATCCGGCCCACCACGACCCGGAGGCCGCGCAGGCGCTGGGCCACCCCGACGTGGTGGCTCCGCCGACCTTCCCGGTGATCGTCACGATGGCCGCGAGCCGCCAGATCATCGAGGACCCGGCCCTGGGTGTCGACTACAGCCGCCTGGTGCACGGCGACCAGCGGTTCGCGTACACCAGGCCGGTGTTCGCCGGCGACGAGCTGGTCTGCACGAACACCATCGAGGACGTCAGCACCCGGGGTGGGCACGGCTTCCTGACCACCCGCACCGACGTGAGCACCGTCGGCGGGGAGCCCGTGGTGGCGGTCTGGGCCAGGTATGTCATCCGTGGGGAGGCGTGAGATGGAGTTGCCAGCACAGACGTTTCGGGTGACCCGTGCGGACCTGGTCCGTTACGCCGGCGCCTCGGGCGACTTCAACCCGATCCACTGGAGCGACCGGGTCGCCACCTCTGTGGGTCTGCCCGGGGTGATCGCCCACGGCATGTTCACCATGGCTCTGGTCGGCCGGGCGGTCACCGAGTGGGCCGGTTCGCCGGACGCGGTGGTGGAGTACGGCGTGCGGTTCACCCGGCCGGTGGTGGTCCCGGACGACGACCAGGGGACCGAGATCGAGGTCACCGCGCGGGTCCGTGAGGTGACCGAGGATGGTCTCACCCGCCTGGAGGTGACCGCCACCTGCCTGGGGGAGAAGGTGCTGTCACAGGCGCGGGCAACCATCCGGTCGGCGCGCTGAACAGAGCCCGCCACGCGTGGCGGAGAGACCGGTTGGGAAAGTCGGGCGGCTACCCGTACACTGGTCCGCCGTGGGGCAAGTGACCCCTGCTCGGTCGTCTGTGGCCGCGTGGGGCGAGTGTTGCCGCATAGGGGTGTAGCTCAATTGGCAGAGCAGCGGTCTCCAAAACCGCAGGCTGCAGGTTCAAGTCCTGTCACCCCTGCGCCTCAGGCCTGACCGTTCCCGTGGGTCGCGCCGCCAGCTCGGCGGCGTCCGGCCCGTGGTGGTGGCATCGGCGGGGTGGTTCCGAGGCAATCGGGCCCTCCGGCTGATCCACCGGCCGCGGCCCGTCGCGGGACGGTTGGGTCCGGCCGGCGTGACCAGCGCCGCGTACGCCACTCGGCGTGCGACCCAAGATTCCGCGACGGAGGGCGAAGTGGCCGACAACAAGCGGCGCGACGACGACGGCGACGATCGTCTGGACGACGAGATCGTCGACGACGTGGCCGACGACGACGCCTCCGGCGCGGACGAGCCGGTTTCCCGGGGTGGCACCGCCACGCGGTCCCGCGCCCGGGCGGAGTCGGCGGACAGCCGGCCGACCACCCGGTCGGAAACGGGTCGGGTGGGCGTCTTCGGGCGCATCGCCCGGTTTTTCCGCGAGGTTGTAGCCGAACTGCGTAAGGTCATCTGGCCGACCCGCAAGGAGTTGCTGACCTACACCGCCGTGGTGGTGGCGTTCGTCGCGGTGATGCTGACGATCGTGGGTGTGCTGGACTTCGGCTTCGCCAAGGTCGTGTTGTTTGTCTTTGGCAACTCGGACTGACCGGCTGCCTCCAGCCATAGTGACGGAAGTGAGCGAGCGTGCCTGAGTACGACGAGACCGCCGGAGAAGTGGACGAGCAGTCCACGGTCGCGACGGCGGCTGGTGACGAGTCGGTTGAGGCCGCCAGCGAGCCGGAGTTCCCAACGACCGAGCCCGCACCGGACGAGGACTACGACCCGGTCGCGGAGCTGAGGCAGAAGCTGCGTTACGCGCCGGGTGACTGGTACGTGGTGCACTCTTACGCCGGCTACGAGAACAAGGTCAAGACCAACCTCGAGACCCGGATCACGAGCCTCGACATGGAGGACTTCATCTACCAGGTCGAGGTGCCGACCCGGGAAGAGGTCGAGGTCAAGAACGGTAAGCGTTCGCAGATCCAGGCGAAGGTCTTCCCGGGTTACATCCTGGTCCGGATGGAGCTGACCGCCGAGTCCTACTCGTGTGTCCGCAACACCCCGGGGGTGACCGGCTTCGTCGGCGCTACCGACCGGGCTGACCGGCCCGCTCCGCTCTCGCTCGACGAGGTGCTGAAGTGGCTGGCGCCGGCCGTCGAGACCGAGCAGAAGAAGGCGAAGCCGGAGATCAAGGTCCTCGACTTCGAGGTGGGCGACTCCGTCACCGTCACCGACGGCGCGTTCGCGTCGCTGCCGGCCACGATCAGCGAGATCAACGCCGACCAGCAGAAGCTCAAGGTGCTGGTGTCGATCTTCGGTCGGGAGACTCCGGTGGAGCTCAACTTCAACCAGGTCGCCAAGATCTGACTGGTCGTCGGCGGCGGGTCCGGCCCGCCGCCGACGTCGGCGTACGCGCTCTCGCTCGACCTCGGCGGACGAGTGGGCTGCGGCCTGCGCTACTCTTGAATGTCGCCGCTGTCGCACCGCGCTGACCGTGCGCGCCCGAGGGCGGCGACAGCCGCTTTTTCCCAGCTCCAAGCCCCAGGAAGTGACATGCCTCCGAAGAAGAAGCTCGTCAAGACGTTCACGCTTCAGTTGCCGGCGGGCCAGGCCACGCCGGCGCCGCCGGTCGGCCCCGCGCTCGGCCAGCACGGCGTGAACATCATGGAGTTCTGCAAGTCCTACAACGCGCAGACCGAGTCCCAGCGGGGCGACATCGTCCCCGCCGAGATCAGCGTGTTCGAGGACCGGTCCTTCACGTTCGTGCTGAAGACCCCGCCCGCCGCCCGGCTGCTGCTCAAGGCCGCCGGTGTGCAGAAGGGGTCTGGCGTTCCGCAGTCCGACAAGGTCGGCGCGGTCAGCCGCGGCCAGCTCCGTGAGATCGCCGAGAAGAAGATGGCCGACCTCAACGCCAACAGCATCGAGCAGGCCGAGAAGATCATCGCCGGCACCGCCCGGTCGATGGGCATCACCGTCAACGACTGACGTCGGCCCAGGCCGTCGACCCAACCGTGGGAGGGCTCGCGCCGAGCGGCCCGCCAGAGACCACAGGAGTAATCAGCAATGCAGCGCAGCAAGAGCTACCGCAAGGCCGCCGATGTCATCGACCGGTCGAAGCTCTACACCCCCACCGAGGCCGTGAAGCTGGCCAAGGAGACCACCAACGTCAAGTTCGACGCCACGGTCGAGGTCGCCATGCGCCTCGGCGTCGACCCCCGCAAGGCGGACCAGATGGTCCGCGGCACGGTCAACCTGCCGCACGGCACCGGTAAGACCGCCCGCGTGATCGTGTTCGCCAGCGGCGCGAAGGCCGAAGAGGCCGCCGCCGCGGGTGCGGACGAGGTGGGCACCGACGAGTTGGTCGCCCGGATCCAGGGTGGTTGGCTCGACTTCGACGCGGCGATCGCCACGCCGGACCAGATGGCCAAGATCGGCCGGATCGCGCGGATCCTGGGCCCGCGCGGTCTCATGCCGAACCCGAAGACCGGCACGGTGACCATGGACGTCACCAAGGCGGTGCAGGACATCAAGGGCGGCAAGATCACCTTCCGGGTGGACAAGCACTCCAACCTGCACCTGATCATCGGCAAGGCCTCCTTCACCGAGGGCCAGCTGGTGGACAACTACGCGGCGGTGCTCGACGAGGTGCTGCGCGCCAAGCCGTCCGCGGCCAAGGGCAAGTACCTCCGCAAGGTCATCCTGACCACCACGATGGGCCCGGGTGTCCCGGTCGACCCGAACCTGGTGAAGAACCTTCGGGAGGACCAGGCCGAGGCCTGAGTCGACAGTTCGCTCCACCGGGGCGCCGCCACGACCGTGGCGGCGCCCCGGCGCGTTCGAGGTGTGGCAGGCTCGGGCCCATGCGGCTGGAGAACGTCTGGTTGCGGTACCACCGGCGGGGGCCGTGGGTGCTGCAGGGCATCGATGTGCGGATCGGCCCCGGCGAGGTGGCGATCGTCCTGGGCCGCAACGGGGTGGGCAAGTCGACACTGCTCCAGGTGGCCGCGGGGGTCCTCCGTCCGGGCCGGGGCCGGGTCTCCGGCCGGCCGGCGCGGGTGGGCTGGGTGCCGGAGCGGTTTCCCGCCGACCAACCGTTCACGGTGGCCCGCTATCTGACCGGGATGGCCCGGGTGGCGGGGCTGGGCAGGGCCGCGGCCGACGAGGCGGTGACCTCCTGGATCGACCGGCTCGGGCTGTCCGCCTTCCGCTCGGTCCGACTGCCGGAGCTGTCCAAGGGCACCGCGCAGAAGGTCGGCCTCGCCCAGGCGATGCTGCGCCCACCGGGCCTGCTGGTCCTCGACGAGCCGTGGGAGGGGCTGGATGCCACCACCCGTGAGCTGGTCCCCGAGCTGATCGCCGAGGTGCTCGCCGCCGACGGGTCCGTCCTGGTGAGCGACCACCGCGGCGAGACGGTCCGGCTGCCGGCCGCGCGTCGCTGGTTGGTGGCCGACGGCTCGCTGGCCGAGGAGACGTCGTCGACGGACGAGACGATCGCCGTGGTCGAGGTCGCGGTGCCGGCCGCGCGGGTCGCCGGCACCGTCGCCCGGTTGCGCGCCGAGGGCCATCAGGTGCTGCGGGTACGCTCCGACGCCGCCACCGCCGTGCCCCAGGGCGGACCCGCCGAGCCGCTCCCGGCAGCGGGCGCCGCCCCACCCGCCGAGCCGCCGATCAGCGTGACCGGGCAGCCGGAGGCCGCCGACGCGGCGGTCGAGCCGGCGGCGGGGGAGGCCCGGTGAGCGCCCTGATCCGGATGCGGTTGACCGGTTTCCTGCGTACCGGCCGGGCGGTGGCACCGCTGCTCGCCGGCCTGATCACGCTCGGCATCCTGTACGGCGGTGGCCGTGCCCAGCCGGCGGAGGCGTACGGCGTCTCCGCTGTCGTGCTCTTCCCGGTGCTCGCCTGGCAGACCAAGATCCTGTTGGACGTCGAGCCGGACGTGCAGCGTCGGCTGGCGCAGGTGACGGTCGGGGTGGCGCGGGAGCGGCTGGCCGGGCTGCTCGCCGCAGCGGTGGCGGCGCTGGTGACGGTGGCCGTCGCGTTGCTCTTCCCGTGGCTGGTGGGCGGGGTGTCCGGCCCGGTCGATCCGGGGGACCGGTCGATTCCGGTCGGGCTCGCGCTGGGGCTGTGGGCGCACCTGCTGGTCGTACCCGCTGCTGTGGCTCTTGGTGCGCTGGCCAGCCGGGCATCAGTGGGCGGCGCCGGGTACGGCGTCGCGGTGTTGGCCCTCGGCGGGGTCGGCGCCGTGGTGCTCGGCCTGACCGGTTCGGTGGCCCCCTGGCTGGCTCCGCCGATCATGGCGGCGGCGCGCACCACCGGCGGCGAGGCCGCCGCGCTGACACTGCTGGGGCTGAGCGGGTGGGCGTTGGCCTGGAGTGGTGCTGTCGTCGGCGGCTACCTGTGGCGGCGGCGGGCCCAGGGCTGACCGCCACCGGCGTCGGTGGCGCGGCTCACAGGGGGCGATTTGGTGCTGCTGGCCCGGGCGCGTAGTCTTCAACAGTCATCCGTGTTCTCATGGATGAGGAACCACCCAGAGACCGCTGGTCACCGTGCTCCGGCACGGTCGAAGGTCCCGCGACAACGGGCGACCCGCGTAGGGCGGCAAGCGTAACTCGGCAGTGCACATGGTCCGCCGACCATGATGATCTGCCGGCCCTCGCCCCGTGCGCCCTGCGCCGGGGCTTTTTCGTTGTCGTGCTGCCTCCGCCCCCGTTCCGGCTTCGGCCGAGACGGGGACCAGCCTCGAGTAACGAGAGAGGAGGGACATGGCGGACAAGCCGATCCGGGCCGACAAGGCCACGGCCGTCGCTGAGCTGACCGAGAGCTTCCGCAGCTCGGGCGCCACCGTGCTGACCGAGTACCGCGGTCTGACGGTTTCCCAGCTCACCCAGCTTCGGCGCTCGCTCGGCGCCGACACCAGCTACACGGTCGCGAAGAACACGCTGGCCAAGCGTGCTGCGACGGACGCGGGCATCACCGGCCTCGACGAGCTGTTCACCGGTCCTACCGCGCTGACTTTCGTTTCGGGCGACGTCGTCGAGGCGGCGAAGGGGCTTCGCGACTTCGCGAAGGCCAACCCGAAGCTCGTCATCAAGGGCGGTGTCTTCGAGGGCAAGGCCATTTCCGCGGCCGAGGTCACGAAGCTTGCCGACCTGGAGTCCCGCGAGGTGCTGCTGGCCAAGCTGGCCGGCGCGATGAAGGGCAACCTGAGCAAGGCCGCGGCCCTGTTCCAGGCCCCGCTGTCGAAGACCGCCCGTCTGGCGGCTGCACTGCAGGACAAGCGCGAGAAGGAGGGCGCCGAGGCGGCCTGAGGCCCCCACGGCGCACCAGTTCTTACTTAACAGAAACAGGAAAGGACGCCAGACATGGCGAAGCTCAGCACCGACGAGCTGCTCGACGCGTTCAAGGAGATGACGCTGATCGAGCTCTCTGAGTTCGTGAAGCAGTTCGAGGAGACCTTCGAGGTCACCGCCGCTGCTCCGGTCGCGGTTGCCGCTGCCGGCGGTGGCGCCGGTGGCGGTGGCGGTTACCGCGGCGGCCCTGGTGGCGGCGCGGGTGCCGGCGGTGGCGGTGGCTACCGTGGCGGTCCCGGTGGCGGCGGCGGTGCTCCCGGTGGCGGTTTCCGTCCGGGTGCTCCGGCTGGCGGCGGCGGTCGTCCGGGTGCCGGTGGTCGTGGCCGTGGCGGCGGTGCCGCGGGTGCCTTCGGGCGTCCGGGTGGCCGGCCGACGCGCGGTCGCAAGTCCAAGAAGCAGCGCAGACAGGAGTTCGACAACCTGTCGGCTCCGACCATGAGCTCGGGTGCTCCCCGGGGTCAGGGTCAGGTCGTCCGGCTCTCCCGTGGCGCCTCGCTGTCGGACTTCGCCGACAAGATCAACGCCAACCCGGGTTCGCTGGTCCAGGAGATGTTCAACCTGGGCGAGATGGTCACCGCGACCCAGTCCTGTTCTGACGACACCCTGCAGCTGCTGGGTGAGCACCTGGGCTTCGACATCCAGATCGTCAGCCCGGAGGACGAGGACCGCGAGCTGCTCGCGCAGTTCAACATCGACCTCGACGCGGAGGTGGCCGAGGAGCGTCTGGTCAGCCGTGCGCCGGTGGTGACCGTCATGGGTCACGTCGACCACGGTAAGACCAAGCTGCTCGACGCCATCCGCAAGGCGAACGTCGTGGCCGGTGAGGCGGGTGGCATCACCCAGCACATCGGTGCCTACCAGGTGCACGTTCCGCACGATGGTGTGGACCGCGCGGTGACCTTCATCGACACCCCGGGTCACGAGGCGTTCACCGCCATGCGTGCCCGTGGTGCCCAGGTGACGGACATCGTGATCCTGGTCGTCGCGGCCGACGACGGCGTGATGCCGCAGACCATCGAGGCGTTGAACCACGCCAAGGCGGCCGACGTGCCGATCGTGGTCGCGGTCAACAAGGTCGACAAGCCGGAGGCCAACCCGGACAAGGTCCGCCAGCAGCTGACCGAGTACGGCCTGGTCGCCGAGGAGTACGGCGGCGAGACCATGTTCGTCAACGTGGCCGCCAAGCCCGGCATCGGCATCGAGGAGCTGCTCGAGGCCGTCCTGCTGACCGCCGACGCGTCGCTGGAGCTGACCGCTCCGATCGACGGGCCGGCGCAGGGTGTGGCCATCGAGGCGCACCTGGACAAGGGCCGCGGTGCGGTGGCGACGGTGCTGGTGCAGAAGGGCACCCTGCGGGCGGGCGACTCGATCGTCGCCGGTGGGGCGCACGGCCGGGTCCGGGCCATGCTCGACGAGAACGGCAACCAGCTCTCCGAGGCTGGGCCGGCGCGTCCGGTCATGGTGCTGGGTCTGACCGCGCCGCCCGGTGCGGGTGACACGTTCCTCGCCGCAGCGGACGACCGCACGGTGCGGCAGATCGCCGAGCAGCGACAGGCACGGCGGCGGGCGGCGGCATTCGCCAACTCCCGTGGTCGGGCCACCCTCGAGACGCTCATGGAGCAGCTCAAGGAGGGCGAGAAGACCTCGCTCAACCTCATCCTCAAGGGCGATGTCTCCGGTTCGGTGGAGGCCCTGGAGGACGCGCTGTTCAACCTCGACATCCCCGAGGAGGTCCAGCTCAAGGTCCTCGACCGGGGCGTCGGCGCGATCACCGAGAGCAACGTCATGCTCGCGAGCGCCTCGTCCGAGCCAGTCACGATCATCGGCTTCAACGTGCGGGCCTCGAACAAGGTCCGTGAGATGGCCGACCGCGAGGGC
Source organism: Micromonospora sp. M51 (assembly GCF_018070305.1). Classification (NCBI taxonomy): domain Bacteria; kingdom Bacillati; phylum Actinomycetota; class Actinomycetes; order Micromonosporales; family Micromonosporaceae; genus Micromonospora; species Micromonospora sp. M51. Next base: position 19,705 of record NZ_JAGPXZ010000018.1, read on the forward strand.
GTGGAGATCCGGTACTACACCGTCATCTACCAGGCCATCGAGGAGATCGAGGCAGCGCTCAAGGGCCTGCTCAAGCCGGAGTACGAGGAGGCCGAGCTGGGCACCGCGGAGATCCGCGATGTCTTCCGCTCGTCCAAGATCGGCAATATCTCCGGTTGCATCGTCCGGTCGGGCGTCATCCGACGCAACGCGAAGGCTCGACTGCTTCGGGACGGGACGGTCGTGGCGGACAACCTCACGATCACCTCGCTCAAGCGGTTCAAGGACGACGCCACCGAGGTCCGCGAGGGCTTCGAGTGCGGTCTGACCCTGGGTGGTTACAACAACGTCCAGGTCGGCGACGTCATCGAGACCTTCGAGATGCGGGAGAAGGTTCGCGCCTGATCCGGCAGTGACACGCTGATCAAGGGGTTTACGCCGACCGGCGTAAACCCCTTGATCATGCGGGGCGGGTTGGCGGTATCGTCCGGGGCGATGTTCACCGGAACCGCGGTCTTCGACCTGCTGCTGCCAGGCGACTCCAGGTCGCTCAAAGCCAAGAGATCATATGTACGGCCGATCGTGGCGGCGCTGCGCCGTTTCGAGGTGTCGGCCGCCGAGGTGGGCGCGCTGGACCTGCATGGTCGAGCGCAGCTCGCGGTGGCCGTGGTGGCCGCCGAGACGACGCACGTCCGTGAGGTGCTGGACTCCTGTGAGCGCCTGGTGGCCGCGCGCCCCGAGGTCGAGTTGCTGTCGGTCCGTCGCCGGCTCTACGGGGCGGACGACGACTGACCATGGTGCCGGCTGTGCCGGGCGACCGGCGCGGCCGCGAAGGTAGTGTTCGAGATGTTGGCCGGTCGGCCCGCGGGCCGACCGGGAGCAGGACGCCGTGGAGGTGGCGAGATGTCTGCTCCGGCCAAGGTACGCCGGCACGCGGAACGGGTGCGTGAGCGGGTCGCGTCGGTGGTGCGGAGCCAGATCAAGGACCCGCGGCTCGGGATGATCACCATCACCGACGCCCGGATTACCGCTGACCTGCGCGACGCGACGGTCTTCTACACCGTGCTCGGTGACTCGGTGGCCCAGGCGGACACCGCCGCGGCGCTGGAGAGCGCCAAGGGGATGCTGCGCAGCACTGTCGGCAAGGCGCTCGGGCTGCGCCACTCGCCGACCCTCACCTTCGTCCTCGACGACGTGCAGGACCAGGTCAAGCACATCGACGACCTGCTCGCCGCCGCCCGTAACGCCGATGCCGAGGTGCAGCGGCTCGCCGCCCAGGCGAAGTACGCGGGCGAAGCCCAGCCGTACCGGGTGGACGACGACACGGACGAGGCCGACGAGACGGACGAGGCCGACGAGGCCACCGACGTCAAGGATTCCCCGCGGGGTGGGGAAACGCGGTGACCAGCACCGCCGACGCCCCGCTCGCCGGGGCTACCGGGCTCGGCCCCGCCGAGGCGGACTGGGCCGCGGCCGAGGCGTTGCTGCGGGCTCTCCCGCCGACCGGCCGTACGCTGCTGATCTGCCACGTCAACCCGGACGGCGACGCGCTGGGCAGCATGCTCGGCTTCGGTCTGGGCCTGCGGCAGTTCGGCGTACGCGACGTCCAGGCGACCTTCCCCGGGCCGCCGGAGGTGCCGGAGCCGTTCCGTGGGCTGCCCGGTCTGGA
>NZ_JAGPXZ010000180.1:0-9148 GCF_018070305.1 Micromonospora sp. M51
CCATCACGTGCTCGCCGCGGTCTTTCGTGTTGGTCCCTCGTCGGTCGGTCGCGGACCCTCAACCGAGGGGGGTCGCGGGTCCGCGACCGATTCGGCTCACGAGCGGGCCGTGTGCATTTCAGGGCGAGCGTCGGTGGCCCCGGGAGTCGTTCGGCTCAGCAGGTCCGTGATCCAGGTGCGGACACGGGCCGTGCGAATCCGAGCGTTGGCCCGGGTTGGGGGCGGGTGGACGAATCAGGACGTGGGCGGGTTGATCCGCAAACCGATGCCAGGTCGGAGCACCGGTTGGCGGTAGACGTACTGGAGTGCGCGGGTGCCTTCGGCGTTCTCGATGCCGATGACAGCGCCGCCGCCCCTTTCCTGGAACGTGCCGTCGAGATCGGCATAGACGAACGAATATCCGCCGGTCTCGTGGATTATCAGTTGGAAGGAGACCCGGGTCAGATCGTCGACGTGGGACAGGACGTTGTGCCATTCGATGACGTACTGGCGGTTTGACCCGGTGCCGCGGATCTCCGCACGCACGGCAGCGTCGTCGTCCACTATCCAGTCGTGCCAGAACGGATAGATGGCCGCGTCGGGCCCGTAGTAGCCGTCCGGCTCCGCAAGACGGTCGGGGTACGAGTGGGACTCGCCCGGATCGACGAAGCTCAGATAGCCGTTGATGTCCAGCCAGCCATTGGCGTACCCCTGTCCGTACAGGGTGGTCGGGAATGGCAGGGTGATCGGGATATAGACGTCGTCGCCCGTCAGCGGTAGCGCCGGTCCGGTGACCGGGGTGAGCACCATCGGCTGCTCGGCGATGGTGTATCCGGCACCGGCCGGGGTCGTCGTGGTCGGGAAGTCCACCGTTCTTTGGGTGTTCGAGCCGACGTCGACAGACTCGACGGAGGAGCCCTTGCAGGCACCCGCGTGCAGCGTGGCGGTGATCGCGTGCGTGCCAGCTGGCACGTCCTCGATCTGGTATGTGCCGTTGGGTGCCGTCGTCGCGGCCAGGCCCGCCGTGGTGACGGTCGCGCCCGGTACCGCGGCGCCCTGGCAGCTGACGATGCCGGAGACGACACCGGTGCCCGGAGGGCTGGGCCGGAACACCACACCCTGACCGGATGTGAGCAGGGTGTCGTGGTGCAGGTACTGGAAGCCGATGGTGCCGGCACCGTTCTGGATCCCGACGGTGGCGCTGCCTCCCCGCTCGATGATGTTGGCTGGATCGATATCGGCGTAGGCGAAGGTCATGGTGCCGTCTTCGTCGAAGATCACTTCGAAGGACGCGCGCACCGTCGGGTCGCTGGAGTGGTGCACATTGCGCCACTCCACCACCCACTGCCGGTTCGGAGCCGTGCCCCGTGCGGCGGTGGCGATGGCGGCCGACTCGTCGACCACCCAGTCGTCCCACAGGACCGCTACCACGGGTTCCGGCTCATCATTGGGCCCCGGGGTCGGTATCGGTTGGCTTTGACGGAGGTCGCCGGGGTGCCGGAAGACGACGGCACCGCTCCAGGTGAGCCACACCGAGTTGTACGACTCACCGTAGATCTTGACGGGGAACGGCGCGTTCACCTGCCAGTGGTCCTCATCCTCCTCGGGAGCTACCTCGATCTGGGTGCCGGGGATGAAGGTCTGTGGTCTGGTCTCGCAGGTGTAGCCGAACTCGTCCCCGTCGACCATCACCGAGAGGTCAACATCCGAGGTGCCACCGGCATGGTTGACCACCTGCCTGGCGGACTGGCCGACGCAGCGGTTGTCGCTGGTCGAGGAGATCAGGACGTACTCGCCGACCGGCACGTTGGTGAACTGGTAGCCGCCGTCCGCGCCGGTGGTGACGGTCGTTCCGGTCGTGCTCATGGTCACGGTCGCCCCGGCGACAGGCGTGGAGGTCACCGCTGTGGTCAACGTGCCGGTGATCGTCCCCGACGCCGCAGGCGTGTACGTGATCGACGAGTGGGACGTCAGCGACGGTTCATGGGCGGAGAAGACCGCCGCGACGGTGCCGGAACCGTTCTCAAGGCCGATCACGGCCGCATCGCCACGTTGTCTCGGCGATGTCATCTCGCCGTAGTGGAAGACGATCCGCCCGTCCTCGTGGAGCACCAACTCGAACGTCGTCCGGTCAGATCCGTCGTAGAAGGCCATGTTGCGCCACTCCACGGCGAACGACCTGTTCGGCGCGACACCAGTGAGTTGGCTACGGATACTGGAGGACTCGTCGGCTACCAGGTCCTCCCAGAACGGGGCCACCACGGCGTTCGGCGCGTCGCCGTCTGGCAGGAACCCGTACCAGCCGAACGGATCGTCCTGTGGTTGGAAGCTCAGCAGTCCGTTGGTGTACACGGCAGCCGTGGAGTAGGTCCCGCCGTGGTATCGCATCGGGAACGGCAGGGTGACGGAGGTGGACTCGTCGTCGCCGGTCAGTGGGATGACCGTTGACGCCGCGACGTAGCCGGAGGCGCCGACCGTGCAGGCGTAGCCGAGGCCGCCGTAGTCCGGGCCGAGTTGCAGATTGCGGACGAGGTTGGCGTTCAACTCCACCTGGACCCGGGCCCTGCTCCCGCATCTGGTGTCCGGCACCGTGGAGACGGCGTAGCTGTCAGCGACCAGGTCGTCGAACGCCCACGCCCCACCCGCGCCGGTGACGGTCGACATACCGGACGGGTCCAGGGTCACCCTCGCCCCGACCACCGCGGCGCCGGCCGCGTTGACCAGCGTGCCGGACAGGTCGTGCAACGCCAGCGGACTGGCGGTCTCCGGGCGGCCGAACACGATCGCCCGGCCGCTGGCCAGGACCGCCTCGGCTGTGGAGTAGCGCAGCCCGTCCGCACCGGCCGGGGCCTCGATCCCGACCGCCGCCTGCGCTCCCTGCTCGACCGCGCCGTCAAGACTGTCGTAGTTGGTGGTCACCGTGCCGTCCGGCGCCAGGATCACCTCGAACGACACCCGCTGCGCGGTCGACGCTTTCCGGTGCACGTTGCGCCATTCGACCACGAACCGTTCGTTCGCTCCGGTACCCGTGGTCGCGGTCCGCACACTCGCCGAGGCGTCCACCACCAGGTCGTCCCAGAACGGTGCCACCACCGCGTTCGGCTCGGCAGGCGCCGGCAACGACCCACCTGTGTACGGATGCGAACCACCGGGGTCCGTGAAGGACAACAGCCCGTTCGTATCCAGCCACGCCGACCGGTACGCCTGACCGTAGAACGGGAAAGCGAACGGCAACCCGACCGCGGTCACCGCGTTGTCCCCCGACAACCCGACCACTGTGTCATTCGCCGCTGTGAAACTGTTCGCCTGCTCCGCGCAGGTGTACCCCGAATCGTCTGAGTACGGGAACAGGTACAGGTCCAGCCACACACCCTGTCCATCGACCAGCAACTGCTGGCTGCCCGACAACCCGCACCGGCCACCCTTGACACCCGACACCGTGTACGTGCCGGGGGCGAAGCCGGAGAACGAGTATCCGCCGTCGCTGCCGGTGACCACCTGGAGGCCACCGGGTTCCAGCCTGACCGTGGCTCCGACGACCGGCATGAACGTCATGACGTCGATCGCCACGCCGGACAGGATCGTGGCGGGCTTCACGACGAAGCTTCCCTGCGTCCTGCCACTGACCCGGTTGCCGTCATCGACCGCGACCACGTACAACGGGCGTTCACCAGTGATCGCGCCTACCGGCACCGACACGGTCGCCGTTCCGCCGGGCGCCGACGCGATCACCTCGTTGGCCAGCGACGTGTTGTCGGCACTCCACCGGAATTTCGTCACGTTGGTGTCACCACCGGCGCTGAACGTCACTGACATCTGCGCTCCAGCGGTGGCATTCGTGCCGTTCGGGAACGTCAGCACCGGTTGCAACGGCACCGCCAGCTCCGCGATCCTCGCCGCCGTCTCGACGAAGTTGTACATCCGCACGTCATCGATGTCACCGGGCCAGTTGTGCCCCAACATCCCCGCATACATCATCGCCCCGATGCGTAAGGGCCCCGTGGCATTGAAACCTGCGGTGACCGTCCCCGTGCCCGGCTGCAGCACACCATCGACGTAGAGACGGAAGGTCTTCGTACCTCCGTCGTACACACCGGCCAGGTGGGTCCATTTACCGATGACCGGAGCAGCGGTCGATGTGATGTTCTGCCCGCCCGACTGGTCCGCATCGGCCTCGTTCATCTGGAAGCCCCACCGGTTGGCCCCCATGATGTACCCCAACCAGAACGGCGCGGTCCGTGCGCCATCAGCAGCGACCGCCGCCTTGTGCCAGTTCGGAATAGCAGGCAGTCGCACCCGGGCGGTCACCGTGAAGCTGCTGTCCGTACGAACCGGGGTGATCACCCCGGTATCCGGGTGCGGATACTGCACCGGCCCCCCGGTCGAGGCATTGCCCTGGGCGCCATCCAGCACCAGCGCCTTGCCGACACCGGCCCGCCCGGTCACGCGGTCCGCCCCGGACCCGGACAGCGACACGGTGTTACCGTGCCCGGTCACGTCGGTGGCCGTACCAGTCGCCTCGTCGAACTCCCACTGCGCCGCAGGACCACTGCCCGCGCGCACCGAGAACGTGTACGCGGCCGGCGTCGCCGAGAATCGGCCAGCGTGATCCTTCGCCCACACCCACAACACGTTCACACCATCGTGACGCGGGAAAAGCGTCACCGACGCCCCGTAGTCCGTGGTTCGCGCCGGCACCGTTGCGGCTGCGGTCAACACACCCGAATCAAGTGTGTACGCGTACTCCTTCACCTCATAGGCACGCGTCGACGGCGGCGCGATGTTGAACGTCCCGGCGAACGAGACCCCACCCCGGGGCGCACCATCCGCCGGATACTGGGACGACGTCACCGGCCCCGGTGTCGGCGGCGGCGTGGCGTCGACAGTGAACTCGCACGTCCCCGACCAGTCCCCATAATGCGACCCGTCATACGTACGCGACTGCCACACGTACGTCCCACCATCGGTCAGCTTCCCTGCCGGAATCGCCTTCGACACCGACGACGGGTTACCCGACGCCTGCGACACCTTGTCCGTGTCATTACGCGCCCCGCCCAACGGCCACCAGTGGAACCAGGTCGTCAACGACTGCTGCGACGAATCCGGATCCGAATGCCTGACTGCCAGGATCGGCGTCTGTGTCAACACATACGGCCGATTCGCACCGGTGCCACACGCCTTACCGTCCGACAACCGATCGGAGGGCGCGCCCGGCTTGGTGTTGTACGTGATCGCCAGCTTCGGCGACGAGTGGTTGAACCGCTTCCACTGGTTCAACGTCCCCTCGCTCACCGCACGCAACCCCATGGTCAAACGCGACGAGTTGGCACCCGCCGCATGTGCCACCATCGCGGTGGCGTTGAACTCGACAGTGCCCGGCCCGGCGCAGCCGTGGACCGCGCCGTTCTTCCGGTTCGCTGCGGTCTGCGCGGTGTAGTTGCCGTCCCAGACCGGCTGCTTGTCCCACGTCGTACCCGACGAGATCGGCCCCGTCATCCACAACTTGGCGTTGGATGCCGGGCTACACGTCCAGGAGTGCCGCTGCTCGATCCGGAACTTCGCGTCGAGAATGTACTTCCCGCGCACCGCGCTGGTGTCCATCTGGAAAATCGATCGGATGATGTGGTCGGCGCAGCCGGAGCAGTCCTCGGTCCGGCCCGCGCCCGCGGAACCGTTCGTCCCGCCGTTGGTCAGGGCGGTCGAGTTCTTCCAGAACGAACTGGTCGGATGCTTGCTCCACACCGACGTCCACTCGCCGCCGGCGATGCCGCCCGTCCAGGACGGGTCGATGAAGATTGGATACTTGGTGCCCGGATCGGTGAGCAGCTTCCGGTCCGGCACCACCGTCAACTCACCGCCGGTCACCTTCACCGGCATCACCGCCTGCCGCGCCCCCTGCGGCGCGGTTCCGGCCGGTGACGAGGGGGTCTTCGGCGCGGTGCCTGGCGCTGAGGACGGCTTGCCTGCCCCATCAGGGCCGACCCGTGCCGCGTCCGACTTCTTCGTCGGCGTCTGATCCGGTCCCGGTGACGTGGCCGCCTCCGGCAGCGGCGTGGAATCCCACATCAACGGAGCCGGCGCCTCGAAGACCTTCTTACCGCTGCCATCCCGGGCGGCGAGCCCGCCACCCTCAGCCGCGGTGACCGTCACACCCTTCGTCGACAGACCGAAGCGCACCGCCGCCAACTTCGGATGCGCCGCCGCCGCCGGCGTACGCACCACCAACACCTCGGAGAAACCCGACACCAAGGCCGTCACCCGCAGGTCCACGTCCGGCAGCACGTTTCGATACACCGCCGAATCGCCCTTCACCACCGGCGCCGGCAATTTCCCCGGCCAGGACATACCCAACTCACGCTCACCATCGCGAACCCGAGCCAGCACCCCGTCACCACCCGGCGAGAACACCACCGGCAACACCGTCGCCCGCGGCACCACACCCTCCGCGGTCACCTTCAACGCCGTGTCCACGGGCACCCACGACGAACCCTTCCGCACCCGAACCGGCTCGATTCCCTCCTCCAACGTCCGCGACCCGTCAACGTTCAAGAACGTCTGCGAGTACTCCGTACGCTCAGCGAGAATCTCCACTCGACGACCACAGGTATCGACCATCTTCCTGGCCGCTGACGCATCAGCGGAAACATCCACACAGGACGCGCGAGCTGGTGGGGCGGGTCGCGCCGACGCCGGGGACACCGGCAGCGCAACCGACGTGGCCACCACCACAAACGCGAGCAGCGCACATCCAGCGGCCCGAGGAGCCGTACGACGGGCACGCAGGAACCAGCGACCGCGACCGAACATTGAAGCCCCCGTGTGTCAGACCGCTACGGCTTGATCATTTTAAGTAGCGCCGTTATCGCCGTCAATACCGAAGGTTGTCAATTATTCACAGTTAGTGCTGGCCTCTTCCATTGGCCACCGGGTCCCATCTCAGTCGCCTCGAGAGGCATGGGCCCAAGCGCCTAATATGAGAGCTTTTAACGCATTAGCAAACTGCCTGCCGCACACCCAGCAAGCGGGAGCACTTCCGACCGTGAAAGAGGGCCGGACAACAACATGCGCCCAGCGGTGCCCACCTACTTTTTGAAGGGCCAGGGCTCCGCGTCGCTCCCACGTCAGGAGCATCACAAACGAAACGGCTCGTCACCGGGTCTTCCGGTGACGAGCCGTTCTCCTCTGGTGGGCGATACTGGGTTTGAACCAGTGACCTCTTCCGTGTCAAGGAAGCGCGCTCCCACTGCGCCAATCGCCCGTGCTTGTTGCCGAGGTGGGGACGGGATTTGAACCCGCGTACACGGCTTTGCAGGCCGTTGCCTCGCCTCTCGGCCACCCCACCGAGGTTGCCCCCGTCATACGTGGCGGCAGCTCCGAGCGGACGACGGGATTCGAACCCGCGACCCTCACCTTGGCAAGGTGATGCGCTACCAGCTGCGCTACGTCCGCACGCCCCCGGACGTTCCCGGGTGACGGATGAGAACTTTAGCCGAGTAGGTGTTTGACTGCCAACTCGGGGTCGCCTCGGCGCGTCCCGGGTGGTCGGGGCTGGAGCGGGGTCACCCCCGACCAGCTTCCTAGGTGGCTGGCCTGGTGCCTGAATCCAGCACCGACCGTCACACTCCGACATTCCTCGGCAATGATCGTCACCATCGCGTCGCATACCTGACCATCGACGTCTCGACGACCCGGCACTGGGCAGCGGACCTCGGTGAACACTCTCCGTGGAACGACCGACGACACCCAAAAGAAGTGTCCGGCTTCCGACTGCCACGGTGTGGATCGGCGCGCGGTGGTAACTGTTCGTGTTCAGTCGGATGGGCTACGGTAACGGTCGTGACGAGACGTGCGGCCGAGATCCGCCTGGATGCCCTGCTGCGCACCGCCTGCGACGTGATCGTGGAGCGCGGTCTGGCCAACACCCGGACAGCGGACGTGGCGAATGCCGCGGGCGTGAGTCAGGCGTTGGTTTTCTACCACTTCGCCACCAAGGAGCGGCTGCTCGCGCAGGCCTTCGCGTACGCGGTCGAACAGGACCTGGCCCGGCTGGACGCGGTGACCCGCTCCTCCGCCCCGCCACTGACCAAGCTCCGCCGGATCCTCAAGCTCTACACCCCGGCCGGGAGGGCGACCTCCTGGTCCATGTGGATCGACGGCTGGTCGGAATCCCTGCGTACCCCGGAGTTGGAGAAGGTCTCCCGCCGCCTCGACCTGCGCTGGCGACAGGACCTGGCCGCGGTGATCACCGCCGGGGTGGCCGACGGCACCTTCCAGTGCGCCGACGCCGACGGGGCCGCGTGGCGGATCAGCGCGGTGATGGACGGCCTCGCCGTCCAACTCGCCGTGCACGACCGGGTGATCTCCCGCCGCCAGTTCGGCGAGTGGGTCCGGCTGGTCACCGCCCGAGAGCTCGGCCTGGACCCGGCCGACCTCGACTGAGCACCGGTCCCCGCACCGAGCCGGGCAAAACGGACTCAGTCCGCCCCGTCGACCGGAACAATCGGCGGCATGGACCTCTTGGAGGCGTACCGCCGGAGCCTGGCCGAATTCATCGACCGGGTGGACCAGATCCAGCCCGGCCAGTGGTCCGACCCGACACCGTGTTCGGACTGGGACGTCCGCACGCTGGTCAATCACGTGGTGACCGAGGACCGGTGGAGCGTTCCACTGCTCGCCGGGCGGACCATCGAGGAAATCGGCGACCGCCTCGACGGTGACCAACTCGGCGCCGACCCGATCGCCACCGCGCGGGAGGCCGCCGCGCAGGCCGAGATCGCCGCCACCCACCCCGGCACGATCGACCGCACCGTGCACCTCTCCAGCGGCGACACACCGGCCGCCGAATACCTCCAGCAACTCCTCGCCGAGCACCTCGTGCACGGCTGGGACGTGGCGGTGGCGATCGGCGCGCAGCCGCAGCTCGACCCGGACGTGGTGCACGCCGCCGCCCGGTGGTTCGCCGGCCAGATCGACGCCTACCAGCGCAACAACCTGGTGCACACCGGCGTACGGGTGCCCGACGACGCCGACGAGCAGGACCACCTGCTGGCCGCGTTCGGCCGCGACCCCGACTGGGCGCCGAGCACCTGAGCGAATCTCGATCTGTTCGTGCGACAGCGGCTCCGGACCTTGCCGTGACCTCGGGAGACTGATATCCACAGATGCGCAT
>NZ_JAGPXZ010001543.1:0-418 GCF_018070305.1 Micromonospora sp. M51
GAGTTGACCTCGAAGTACGCCGCGGACGCGGACAGCGGCACCCCGACCACCAGGGCGGACTGCCCGTCGACGCGTACCCGCTGCACGGCCGGTTCCCCGGCGGCGACGACCCGCCGCAGCTCGGCGGGGATGGCGGCGGTGGTGCCCGGATCGGCGGCGCGCGCGTACCACTCGCCGTTGAGGTGCAGCACCGGCCGCCGGCTACCCCCGGTGTCCAACGACCGGAGCACCTCCACCACGTCCGGGGTGTCCGTGTCGATCCCGGCACGAACGACCGTGGCGTCGAAGTAGGCGGCGCGCAGGGCGGTGCGTTCACGCTCGTCGAGCAGGGACCGGCGGGTCAGATCGTAGGAGATCAGGGCCATCGACGCCGAGAGCAGGAGCGCGCCGACGGCGAACGCGGCGGTGACCCGGGTAC
>NZ_JAGPXZ010001544.1:0-415 GCF_018070305.1 Micromonospora sp. M51
GTGTTGCCCGGTGGCGGTCCTGATGCGCGACCGGCTCGCCGACGACGGCATCGAGTCGTACCCGAAGACCTCCGGCAAGAAGGGCATGCAGCTCTGCTGCCCGATCGCCGGCACGCAGTCGTCGGACCTCGTCTCCGACTACGCCCGCCGGATCGCCCAGGAGTTGGAGAAGGCCCACCCGAAGCTGATCGTGTCGAAGATGGCGAAGAACCTCCGGCCGGGCAAGGTCTTCATCGACTGGAGCCAGAACAACGCGGCGAAGACCACTGTGGCGCCGTACTCGCTGCGGGCCCAGTCGGTGCCGTCGGTGTCGACGCCGCTGACCTGGGACGAGGTGGAGGCCGGCGCGCGCGGCCGGAAGCCGGCCGTCCGCCAGTTCACCGCCGCCGAGGTCCTGGACCGGGTCGAGGAGTAC
>NZ_JAGPXZ010000181.1:0-9109 GCF_018070305.1 Micromonospora sp. M51
CCGCACGATCATGGCTTTCCGGCGGCGACCCGGATCTCCGCCGAACCCACCAGACGGTTCACCCTGACGGCCGGGACCGCCACTGTGAACGCGGGCGGCCGGGACGTGGCGGCGTGGGCGTTCAACGCGCAGGTACCCGGACCGGAGTTGACCGCCACCGTCGGCGACATCCTGGAGGTGACGCTGCGCAACCGGGACATCGGGCGCGGCGTCACGCTGCACTGGCACGGGTACGACGTGCCGAACGACCAGGACGGGGTGCCCGGGGTGACCCAGGCGGCGGTGCGACCCGGGCAGGAGTTCGTCTACCGGTTCCGCGCCGACCAGGCCGGAACGTACTGGTACCACACGCACTCGGCCTCCGATGTCGGCGTCCGGATGGGTCTCTACGGTGTGCTGGTGGTGCGATCGGGGTCGGTCAGCGGCCTCGACGTCACGGTGCCGGTGCACACCCTGGCGGGGCGTCCGCTGCCCGCGCCGACAGTGCAGCGGGTGGAGGCCGGCGTGCCGGTGCGGTTGCGGCTGATCAACACCGACAGCACCACGCACCGGTACGCCCTGGCGGGGACCGCGTTCCTGGTGGCCGCGATCGACGGCGTCGACCTGCGGGGCCCGACACCGCTGGTGGACACCGCCGTGCTGATCCCCGCCGGGGGCCGCTACGACCTGGTCTTCACCGCGCCGGCGACCCCGGTGTCGCTGTTCGTCGACGGACGGGCGGTCTACTCGACCGGCCCGGTGTCGACGGCGACCGGCGCCTGGCCGGTGCTCGATCCGCTCGGCTACGGCGCTACCGCGGCGGTGCCCTGGCCCCGGTTCGACCGGACGTTCACCCTCGTTCTCGACCGCGGCCTCGACCTGCGCGGATTGCTGCCGCGCTACGCCCACACCGTCAACGGCGCGGCCGACCCGGACATCCCACCGCAGGTCGTACGCCGGGGCGACGTCGTGCTGTTCACCATCGTCAACCGGTCGCAGGTGGTGCACCCGTGGCACCTGCACGGCCACCACGTCCTGGTGCCGGCCCGCGGCAGCGAGCCGTGCCGTGCGGAGCAGCTGACCGGCCGGCTCACCAGCTGGACCCGGCCGGGCACCGGCGGTGAGAAGCCTCGCGGCTTCGACGCCGCCATCGGCAAGCTCATCGGCGAAGTGGACGTGCGGAACGCGTCGAAGAAGGAGTGCACGCTGCAGGGCGAGGTGCCCACCAGGATGCTCGTCGGCGGCCGCGAGGTCCCGATGCTCTACACCCACGGCATCAACGAGGAGGGCCGCTCCCGGGTCGTTGCCGTGCCGGCCGGTGGCCACGCCAGCCTGCGCCTGGACTGGTCCGGGCCGTTCTGCCAGCCCCTCGGGCTGTTCGAGCTCGCGATCGAGCTGCCGCACGACGGGGGCACCCTGCGCGCGCCGGTCACCGCCGATGAGCGCCCGGGCTGTCCGCAGGGGGAGGGGGTCAACCCTCGCGCCCGGGCGACGTTGTCCGCCAGTGGGTTCACCGAGCCGGTGGCGATGTCGAAGCCTCCGTCCTCGCCGCTCGACCAGCTCACCGTCGCTGTTCAGGGGCCGCCAACCGCCGCCGCCGGTTCGCGGGTCTCCTTCCGGGTGACCCTCGGCAACCCGACCGACGGTCCCCTCGCGTTGGACCCCTGCCCGGCCTACCTGATGGAACGGTTCTCGCTCGGCGACGCGACGAACGACGCGGTGAACTCGGCCCAGCTGTACCGGCTGAACTGCCGCCCGCTCACGCAGATCCCGGCCGGCGGCACGGCGGTGTTCGAGATGGTCGCCGAGGTGCCGGCCTCGATGCGGGCCGGGCGCGAGCTGACGGTGACGTGGAAGTTCTATCTGCCGCACTACGTGCAGCGCAGCGGTCAGTTCGGGGTGCTCACCCTCACTGTCGGCTGAGGAGCGCCGCTCCGGGTCCGCGCAACGGGAAAGTCGGCGGTGAACGAGAAGCAGGCATAGATGTTGTTGATGGTATGGGAGCGCTCCCGTAACATACCCGACGCGGCCTGTTAACGCTCACATTCAGTCACTGAGCAGCGACCATCACCACCGGGTAGGCCGCCGTCCCGCGAGGAGGGTGCAATATGACCAGATCCAGAGCCACCAATGCCGGTCTGGTTGTGGCCGGCGTCGGTTTACTGGTGTCGTCGACAGTCGTCGCCGCGCTGCCGGCCGGCGCTGCGGCCGAGGGTTGTTCGGTGAGCTACGCCGTGTCGTCGCAGTGGCAGGGCGGCTTCGGCGCCAACGTGGCGATCACCAACCTGGGTGATCCGTTGAGCAGCTGGACGTTGACCTGGTCCTACGGTGCCGGGCAGACGGTGACGCAGGCCTGGAACACATCGCTGACGCAGAGCGGGTCAGCGGTGACGGCGAGGAACGTGAGCTACAACGGGTCGGTCCCGACCAACGGCACTGTGTCGTTCGGGTTCAACGGGTCCTGGACGAGCAGCAACCCCAACCCGACGAGCTTCGCTCTCAACGGCGTCACCTGCACCGGTGGCACGACGACCCCGCCGACCACCCCGCCGCCGACCGACCCGCCACCCACCGACCCGCCGCCGACGACTCCACCGCCGACCCAGACGTGTGACCTGCCCTCGTCGTACCGGTGGTCGTCGACGGGTGCGTTGGCGCAGCCGAGGTCGGGTTGGGTGTCGTTGAAGGACTTCACCGTCGCGCCGTACAACGGTCAGCAGCTGGTCTACGCCACCACCCACGATTTCGGGAGCAGCTGGGGTTCGATGAACTTCGGGTTGTTCTCGAATTACTCGCAGATGGGTTCGGCGAGTCAGAACGCGATGAACTCGGGCACGGTGGCGCCGTCGTTGTTCTACTTCGCGCCGCGCAACATCTGGGTGTTGGCGTATCAGTGGGGTGGGCCGGCGTTCTCGTACCGGACGTCGTCGGATCCGACGAACCCGAATGGGTGGTCGTCGCCGCAGACGTTGTTCAGTGGGAGCATCACTGGTTCGGGTACGGGTCCGATTGATCAGGCGGTGATCGGTGACAGCCAGAACATGTACCTGTTCTTCGCCGGTGACAACGGGAAGATCTACCGGGCGAGTATGCCGATCGGGAACTTCCCGGGCAGTTTCGGGTCGAACTACACGACGATCATGAGTGACACGACGAACAACCTGTTCGAGGCGGTGCAGGTGTACAAGCTGCAGGGCCTGAACAAGTACCTGATGATCGTGGAGGCGATCGGGTCGCAGGGTCGCTACTTCCGGTCGTTCACCGCCACCAGCCTGGGTGGTTCGTGGACGCCGCAGGCCACCAGTGAGAGCAACCCGTTCGCGGGTAAGGCGAACAGTGGCGCGACCTGGACCAACGACATCAGCCACGGTGAGTTGCTGCGGACCAGCGCTGACCAGACGATGACTGTCAACGCCTGCAACCTGCAACTGCTCTACCAGGGTCGTTCCCCCAGCTCCAACGGCGTCGACTACGGTCTGCTGCCGTACCGGCCGGGTCTGCTGACGCTGCAGCGCTGACACGGTTGATCACACTCGACTGACAGGGAACGGGCGGGCTCGGCAGGAAGCCGAGCCCGCCCGGCTCACGTTGGGTACGCGGTCACGCCCCAGCTCATTCGACAGGCGTACCGATGACGCAGGTCAGCACCCGGCCCTGACCACGGGTGACGCTCGATGTGGTCGTCGCGAACCCCTGGGCTGCGAGCAGTAGTTCGGTGGCGGCGAGGTTCGCGGTGGCGTGCGCGGCGCTGGGTCGTTCGCCGAAGACGTACAGCCGTCCCCCCGGCGCCAGCAGGCTTCGCATCCGAGCGATCAGCTGCGCCGCGTCGCCCAACCAGAAGAGGCTGACGTTCACCGCGAAGATCTTGGTGAAGTGTTCGGTCGGGAGGTCCGCGGACTCGAACCCGGCACACCGGATCTCGGCTCGGCCGGCGTCGATGTGGCCGAGGTTCCGCCGGGTCGCGAGCCGTACCATCGTCGCGGCGCGGTCGATGGCGACGATCCGGCCGGTGGTGAGTTGACCGGCGACCAGGGACACTGCCGCTCCCCGGCCGCACCCAATCTCCAGCACCTGGTCGTCGGGCGCCACGGCCATGGTCTCCACCGCCCAGCGCTGGCGGTGCCCGGCAGTTACCCGGACCGATTCGCTCGCCACGGGCGTCGGGTCAGGACGGGACGGACCCCGATCGTGGGCCGAAAGAGCGGGCCTCACCACGTCACTCGCCGGTGCCTTCTCTGCTCACAGCTCTGATTCCACTCTCTCGACGGAGTCAGTGCACCGTGTCCTCGGTCACCGCGCCCCATCTGACAGGTACGACAGCGATCAGTGCACGGGCACAACGTCCCCGAGGGCGTCCGGCGGGGCCGGGATGTGCTTCGGAGCGCCGGCGTTCACCATGGACTCCGGGGCGGGGTGAGCTGTGGGCATGACTGTTCCTTAAGGGTGATTTGCTGGGATTTCGCGACCCGCCCCACGCTAGTGAGGTTGTGGAACGATCGCCACAGAATGTGCGTGCGGTTACAGGATCCGCATCGCCAGGTAGCACCGTTCGGGCGACCGCTTCGACGCCAAAAGCCGGGTTATGACGAGCAGCCTCACTACGCAGCGTTCAAATTGTGAGGCCTGTTACTTTGTCGAACGTTCCAGATAAGGCTAGCGTTCCGTCTCGCGAAGCCCCGCGCTCTGCGGCGGCTCATCACTCGAATGGATGTGCGGCGAGATGTCTGGACGGTTGGAATCGAAGGTGCTGGTCGTGACCGGTGGCACGCAGGGCATGGGCCTGGCTTTCGCCAGGCGGGCGGCCACGGAAGGTGCTCGGGTCGTCATCGGCGCCCGGGACAAGGACCGCGGCGAGGAGGTCGCGGCGCAGATCCGGACGGCGGGCGGTGCCGCCCTCTTCGTGCCCACCGACGTCACGGTGGAGGAAGAGATGGCGAGGCTCGTCGACGCCGCGGTGACGGAGTACGGGCGGCTGGACGGTGCGTTCAACAACGCCGGCGGTGGCCCGATGGCCAGCGTGCGCGAGACCGACAGTGACAACTGGCAGCGGTCGCTCGCCCTCAACCTGACGAGCGTCTTCTACGGACTCAAGTACGAGCTTCCGGCGATCATCGCCTCCGGTGGGGGCGCGATCGTCAACAACGCCTCCGTCTCCGGCGTGAAGGGTGACCCGACGCAGGCCGCCTACAACGCGGCGAAGCACGGGGTCATCGGTCTGACGCGCTCGGCCGCCCTCGACGTGGCGCGCTCCAATGTGCGGGTCAATGCCCTGGTCACCGGCCTGATCGACACCCCGCTCTGGCAGAACGTGGTCAGCCAGGCCCCGGAGGCCGCGCAGCGCTACCTGTCCACGCAGCCGACCGGCCGCGCCGGCACCTCCGACGAGGTCGCCGCACTCACCACGTTCCTGCTCAGTGACGAGGCCACCTTCATCAGCGGCGCGTCCATCGCCATCGACGGCGCCTTCACCGCCTGAGGCAAACGGCGTCCGCCGCGCCCGAGGCCTCGACGGCGTCCGCCGGGCCCGAGGCTTCGACGGTGCCTTCCGCGTCCGGCGCATCGCGGCACCTCAGTGACCGTCCTGCCCGGGGTGGCGGCTCCAGCAGCCGCCACCCCGGACGCTGCAACGCGTCAGGAGATCCGGTAGGCCCGCTGGATCGTCTGGGTGACGGTGTTGCCGGCGGTGTCGGTAGCGGCCAGTCGCAGCGAGACGAACCCGGCCCGTCGCGGATGACTGATCACAGCGACGTTCCGGAGCACCGGCAAGCCGACCCAGGTGCGGCCGTCGTCGAAGGACGCGGACACGCTGAGCGTGCGGTTGGGCGTGGCAGTCGAACCGGCCTGCCGGTCCAGCGTCACCGGGATCGCCATGACCCGGCCGATCCGTGCCGTGTTGGTGTCGTCGAGCACGGGGGTCGGTCGAGCCGCACTGAGGGGCAACCGCTCCGGTGACGTGGTGTGCGCCGAGGTGAAGGTCCAGGCCACCGACACCGACGTCGACAGGGTGTCCGGGGCGCCGCGTGTGACGGCCGCCTCCAGTCGGTAGGTGGCCCTGCCGGAGGGCACCGCGAACTCGGCCCACGGGCTGTCCGAGCTGCCGATCTCCTTACCGTCGCGGAGCAGCCGGATCCGCACCGGCTGGTCGTCGCGGCTGGCGGGGCGACCTGACGCGTCGCCGAACAGGGGCAGCGACGCGATCGAGATGGTGTCGCCGTCGCGGCCCGCGTACCCCAGTGGCGACAGGGCCGGCGCCTGGGCCACTGTCGGCCCGAACGGTGCCGCGTTCCAGGTCTGGGTGTACGTCCGGCCGGCTACGAAGGTCGAGTCCTGGGCGGTGAGGTTGTCCCCTTCGAGGAAGGTGGACGTCCAGACGACGCCCCCGTCGGTGTTGTAGTACTCGACACCCTTGAACGGCAGGTCGACGGGCGTGTTCGACCCGACCGGACCGGAGCCTCCGGGACCCGACGCGCGGTGGAACCGGGTGGCCGTCGTCGTGCTGGACTGGCTGCGGTAGGTCGCCCGGACGGTGGCCAGGTTCTTCGGCGACAGTTTCCTGGTCAGGCCGGTGAACATGTCGCCCTGCCGGACGTACGCCAGGTCGTAGGTGTAGGGGCTGTTCCGGAAGGTGCCGTCCCTGCCCGGTCGCGCGAGCCCGACGCCAAGCGTCGCGGTGAACTCGGGTGCGGTGACGGCGGGTCCGATCCGGCCGAAGAAGAGGTCCGCGAAGGACAGCCCGCTGAGTTGGACGCCCGGGTAGCGCAGGCCGTCATCCCAGTTGGCGCTCACGTTGATCGAGGTCGGCGCGGCGTCGTGCTGCGGCACCGTCAACGCGACAGGCTTGGCGGCACGGGCGTCGACCGCCTCGGTGACCGGGCCGCGTACGTCCAGGACCGGCTGTGCGAGCAGGGTCGACACGGAACCCTCGTGGATGGTGCTGTACAACGCGTAACGACCCTTGGGCAGCCGCAGGACGCCGCCGCCCGGTGCCACGGCGAGGGTGCTGAACTCGCCGGTGGTCAGGTTCGCCGCCACTGTCGTGTACTCGGTGGCCGGCCTGCCGTCGCGTCCGGTGTGGTCGAGCCGTACGTCGTAGCTCTCGATCTCGCGGTTCAGCGCGAACGGCGTGCGTACCCGCAGGTCATCGACGCCGGTGGCGGTCAGCGCTCCCTGGTAGACGCCGTCCGGGGCGTCCACCCGGGTGTCCACGGTGATGGTCGCCTCGGCGTGGCCACCGGCCGGCACCACCAGCGTGGCCGGGCTGACGGTGAGCATGCCGGCCGGGGCCGGCGCGATGGCCAGCGTCAGGGTGACCGCTGTGGTGCCGGTGTTGCGGTAG
The DNA here is from genome assembly GCF_018070305.1 of Micromonospora sp. M51. NCBI lineage: Bacteria > Bacillati > Actinomycetota > Actinomycetes > Micromonosporales > Micromonosporaceae > Micromonospora > Micromonospora sp. M51. The sequence goes on from NZ_JAGPXZ010000181.1 coordinate 7,316, forward strand.
CCGACGACCTGGGTGATCGGGCTGTCGTCGGCGTGTGGCCAGCGCTGCACCGGGAAGTCGATGGCGGCGATGTCGGCGGCGACCGGCTGGGCGACGGCGCGGGCGATGTCCACCCGACCGGCGCCCTGCTCGTAGAGGGTGTCCTCGCCGGTCGGCTTGGCCGAGTCCATCAGGGCGGCCTTGAGCTGCGGGCCGGTCCAGTCCGGGTGCTGCCCGGCGAGAATCGCTGCGGTGCCGGCCACGTGTGGGGTCGCCATCGACGTACCCGACATGGCGGCGTAGTCGCCGCCGGGGGCCGCGGCCACGATGTCGACGCCCGGTGCGCTGATCTCGGGTTTGATGTGGTTGTCGCCGATCCGGGGACCCCGGCTGGAGAAGTAGGCCCGCTGGTCGTCGGCGTCCACAGCGGCGACGGCGAGAGCGTCGTCGGCGGAGGCCGGCGAGGAGACCGACTTCGGCTTGCCCTCGTTGCCGGCCGCGACCACGAAGAGGGTGCCGTACTGGTGGCTCAACTCCTGGACCGCGGTTTCCAGCGGGTCGAGGCCGGGCGTGTCGTCGCCGCCCACGCTCAGGTTGACCACCCGGGTCCGCGGGGCGAGCCACTGCATGCCGGTGATGATGTCCGAGTCCTGGCATTCGGTGGTGGCGCAGACCTTGCCGACCAGCAGTTTCGCCCCCGGCGCCACGCCGCGGTACCTGCCGCCGGAGGCGGCGCCACTGCCGACGATCGTCGACGCCACGTGAGTGCCGTGGCCGACCGAGTCGCTGGGGTCGCCACCGCCGGTGAAGTCCCGGACCTCGGTGAGGTGGCCGGCGAAGTCGGGGTGATTGGCGTCGATCCCGGTGTCCAGCACGCCGACGGTGACGCCGGTGCCGTCGAACCCGGCCTGCCACGCCGCCGGGGCACCGATCTGCGGCACGCTGCGATCGAGGGAGACCGTGCGCTTGCCGTCCAGCCAGATGTGGGTGACGCCGGCGGTGAGGGTGCGCGCGGATGGCGTACCCCGGGTCAGCGACGCCCAGAGCGTCACCCGGTCGTCCCGGTCCGCCCGGACCGCGAGCGCGTGGGCGGCGGGGAGGTCGGCCCGCACGCGCCCGGCACCCCCGGTGGTCGCGGTCCGCGCCCGCGCCGCCGTGTTCTCGGGGTACGCGACCAGCAGCGGCAACTCGGCGGCCCGGTCGTCGTAGCCGAACTCGGCGAGCGTGGTGAGGTCGAACAGGCGGCGGTCGAGTCGCCCGTCCCGCACCAGCGGCACCGCGTCCACCGGGATGACGTACTGGTGACCGTCCTCCCGGTTGCTGACGAACCGCATGGCGGCCCGACCCGGGCCGCGCTGGATCTGCGGGCGACCCGCCGCGTCCAGCGACACCCGGTCCCCGGTGATCAGGGTGAAGGTCCCGGCGGTGCCGGGAGTCGGGGGCGTCGGCTGCGCGCTCGCCGGTTGGGCGGTCAGCCCCGCGGTAACCAGCGCGGTCGCGAGTACGCCGGCTGTCAGGCCCGCATGAACGCCTCGGCGACGGCGTCCTCCGCCTCGGCGCGGTTGCCGGTGAGCGCGTACACGTGACCCACGACCCGACCGGCGCAGGCCGCGTAGAGGGCGTCGAACTCCTCGGCGTCACGCATCCGACCGGTGCCCTCCCACGCTTCGTCCCCTGGTCACCGCCGCATGGAACTCGGCTGGCTGGACCGGTCGCGTCGGCGCGGGGCGAGATTGTGGCCCGCGTCACACCGGAGTGATCAACCCGACGACCCGGCCAGGCGTCATCGTGCCGACCCGGGAGACGCCCGTGGCG
>NZ_JAGPXZ010001545.1:0-414 GCF_018070305.1 Micromonospora sp. M51
GCCCGGCTCGCCGGTCACCAGGACGAGGCCGCCGTGACTGGTGGTGGCGCGGTCCAACTCGGCGCGCAACAGGCCCGCAGGATGATCCCGCCCGATGATGGCGTCGCCGCGCCGCGCGTCCATGGTTTCCAGACGGTACGGCAACCGTCCGACAGCGCGAGCGAGTTAGCCGGCCGATCCCCTCTCCTGATCCCAGGGGAGCGCACGTGTCGATAGGGCGCTGTCGAGCTGATGTCGCCAATGAATCGACCCTACCTGTCACTAAACTTCCCTATCGGCATAGGATAGGGAACGATGACGGAAGACATGTACTCAGTTGAGCAGGTGGCCGACCGGCTGGGGCTGCACGTGAGGACGGTGCGCAGCTACATCCGCTCGGGCCGGCTGCGCGCGGTGCGGATCGGCAAGCAGTAC
>NZ_JAGPXZ010001546.1:0-413 GCF_018070305.1 Micromonospora sp. M51
CTCTTCGTGGTCGAGGACGTCCGGGCCGGTGACCCGGTGACCGCGCACAACGTCCGCTCGATCCGCCCAGCCGGCGGCCTGCCCCCGGTGGAGATCGACCGGGTCCTCGGCCGCACCTTCACCACCGACGTCCCCCGAGGGACCCCCCTCACCTGGAACCTCATCTAACCCCGCCCCCACCCCCGCGATCTTGCAGTTACTGTCCCGACGAAAGGCGCATCAGCCGCGATTCGGCGTCAGAAAGTGCAAGATCGCGAGGACGGGAGGGTGGGGGCGAAGCCGACGGTGATGACCAGGTTCTGCGGGCGGAGGGTTCGCCAGAGGGCGGCGCCGTCGGACGGGATGGTCAGGCCGTGTCGGCGCCACCAGAGCGTTATCGGCACGTCGGCCAGCTTGCAGCAGCACTCGGCCCG
>NZ_JAGPXZ010001547.1:0-412 GCF_018070305.1 Micromonospora sp. M51
ACGTATGCGGGTGGGCCGGCGGTGTCGTGGCGCACTCAGATGGGCTGGCGGTGCGGTGACCTGGTCGGTGGTGTGGTGACCTGGTTGGCGGGGCGGGGGCGGGGCGCGGCAGACCGACTGGCGCGGGTGGAGAGGTTGGGCGATGGTGCGGATCAGCGGGCTGCGGACGGCTGCTGGGCGGCTGCGGCGTGGCTGGCGGCCGGTGCTGGAGGCGACGGTCGCGGCGACAGTGGCCTGGCTGCTGGCCACCCGCTTGCTCGGGCACCCGCAGCCCTTCTTCGCGCCGGCCGCCGCGCTGATCGTTCTCGGTCAGGCCCGGGGGCAGCGCAACCACCGCGCGGTCGAGGTCGTCCTCGGGGTCTCCGCCGGGGTGCTCGTCGCCGACCTGGTGGTGCAGGCGCTCGGCCCTGGT
>NZ_JAGPXZ010000182.1:0-9077 GCF_018070305.1 Micromonospora sp. M51
GGTGCCGCGTCGCCGGGCGATCGCGGTGCTGGGCGTACGCCGACTGCTGGCGCTGCTGCTCGCGCCAGTCGCGGTGGTCGCCCTGTTGGTGACGAACCGGGTGACCAGTCCCGCGTTCAGCGTCGTCGGCGGGGTGTCCTACCAGGTCTTCTACGACCTCGAGTCGAGCAGTGAGCTGGTGCTCTGGCTCTACGTCGCGGGCCTGGCGCTCGCCGCGTTGGCCATGGTGGTCGCGGTGGCCACGCTCAGCCCGGGGGTGCGCCGGCGGATCGTCGTCATGCTCCTGCCGGTGGCGGCCCTCGCCCTGGTGATCGACAGCACCCTCGCCGGTTGGGTCACCTCGACCATGCACATGGGACATGCCATCCCCCTGGTGCCGGCGCAGTGGGCGATGCTGGTGCTGGTCGGGCCGGTGACCTTCCTGGCCGGGGTGCTGCTCGTGCGTCGTCGAGAGGAGACCCTGCGCATGGTCGCCCTCGGCCGAGACGCCGACCGCGAGCAGCCAACGGGTCAGTGAGGCGGCGGACAGCTCATCCGAGCGTGGTGCTCCCGGCACCGTCGCGGAACACCGCACGACTCAGATAGTGCCGGGATCGCCGATCGAAGCGCCCGAGCAGGTCGCGGGCGGCTGGCGGGACGACGGACGTTGACGGATCGCCCCCGGTGAAGGCTGACACCGCGGCGAAGTCGGTAAATGTCATGGCGGTGAGGAACTCGCTGCCCGTGGCGGGGTCCAGCTCCTGCGGCGAGCGACGCAGAACCCGAAGCTCCCGAAGCCCGTCCACGCCCCGGGCGAGGATCGCGGGCGCGATGTCCTGTGTCAGCAACCGCTCGTAGGCGTCGGCGTGAGCGGGCTCGGTCCATCCGCTCCACAGTCGAAGAATCATGACAGCATGCTGTCATTTGGGTAGTAGGCTGTCAATGTTTGGTACCATGCCGTCCGTGACGGATCGGGAACGGGTCGATGCGTACCGGCTGCTGATGGCGGACGTGTACGAACTGGCGGGCGAGTCTCGGCGCTCAAGCGAGCAGCTTGCCCGAGCAGAGGGGCAAACTGCCGCGCGATGGCACGTGATGAGCGTGCTCTCCGACGGCTCCCGCACCGTCGCCAGCGCGGCGCGCAGACTTGGCCTGGCCCGACAGAGCGTGCAGCGGGTGGTCGACGACCTGGCCCGTGCCGCAATGGTGGAGTTGCACGACAACCCGGATCACCGCCGAGCGCCACTCGTGACACTCACGGAAGCGGGCCGGGCCACGCTCACCGGCCTACTGGAACGCTCGGACGCTGACCGCCGGGACGCCGTGGACCGGGCCGGCCTCAGCCTCAGTGATCTCGAGGACGCCCGCGCGACCCTCCGACGGTTGGTGGACGCCCTGCAACGCCGCTGAGCCCGCCGTGCCCCGCACCATGACTGCTCGCCGGTCGTCAGTCGTCGGCGACAGCCACCGGCTCCGAGCCGATGCAGCGCACCTTCAACTCGTACTCCCGGGCCGCCCCCTGGAACGTGACCTCGACGTCGTCGTCCGGGCCCCGGTCCACGTCGCGGACCCGGTAACCCTGCGCGGGCGCCCAGGAGACGAGACGTACGCCGCCGGGGCCGCACTCGGCCACGGCCATGCCCCCGTCGGTGGCGAACCCCCGACGGGCCCCGGAGTTGGCGCTCGGCGCGGGGCCTGTCGTGCCTGGCGCGGCCGAGGCGCTGCCCGTCGCGCCGGTGGGCGCCGGCTCTGGTGAGGCGAGCGCCCGTTCGATCTCCGCCGCGCTGCGCACCCCACCCGGGGTGCCGGTGATGCTCTCACCCACCAACCGGATCGCGCCCAACCCGATCACTGTGGCCACGGCGGCGGTGGCCACCCACCCGGTGGCGATGAGGATCGAACGACGGCCCATTGCCTGACTATCCCCGATCCGGCCTCGTGGTTGGCACATCCGAACGCTAAGGCACGGTTAACGTGCGCCTCGCTGCCACTGACAGCGGTTAGCCTGCCAGCTGTGGCCCGCCTGTTGCTCATCGAGGACGACCTGACGATCCGTACCCCGCTGATCCGGGCCCTGCGCGAACGCGGCCACGCGGTGGCCGCGGCCTCGACCGCGATGGCCGGGCTCCGCGACGCGCTGGAGGACCGACCCGACCTCGTCGTCCTCGACCTGGGCCTGCCCGACCTGGACGGCCGCGAGTTGCTGCGGATGCTGCGCGCGGTCAGTTCGGTGCCGGTCATCGTGGCCACCGCCCGCGACGACGAGGCCGAGATCGTCCGGGTGCTCGACGCCGGCGCCGACGACTACGTGGTCAAGCCGTTCACCGCTGCGCAGCTCGACGCCCGCGCCCGCGCGGTGCTGCGCCGGGGCCCCTCCGGCCCCGACGGGCAGGACCCGACGCTGGTCGTCGGCGGGCTCCGCGTCGACCCCCGCGCCCGGCAGGTCACACTGGACGGGACCGCTGTCGAGCTGACGCCCCGCGAGTTCGACCTGTTGCACCACCTCGCCGGCCGACCCGGCCAGGTGGTCACCAAACGCGAACTGCTCACCGAGGTCTGGCAGATCCCGTACGGCGGCGCCGACAAGACCGTCGACGTGCACCTGTCCTGGTTGCGTCGCAAGTTGGGGGAGAACGCCCAGCAGCCTCGCTACCTGCACACCGTGCGGGGTGTCGGGGTGCGTCTGGAAGCCCCGGCGGCGCAGCCGTGAGGGCCCGCCTCGCGCTGCTGGTCGCCGCGGTCAGCGTCCTCACCCTCATCGCGTTCCTGGTGCCGTTGGCGCTGCTGGTCCGCACCGTCGCCGAGGACCGGGCCACCGTTCGGGCCACCGCCGACGCGCAGAGCCTGGTGCCGGTGGTCGGCACCGCCGACGCGGCGACCATCCGGCTCACCGTCGAGCAGCTCGCCGCCGAGTCCGGGCGACCGGTGAGCGTCTTCCTGCCCGACGGCACGGTGCTCGGCGCCCAGACACCGCGTACCCCGGCGGTGGCCCTCGCCGCGCGCGGACAGAGCCTCACCGGGGAGTCGGCGGCCGGCCGGGAGGTGGTCATCGCCGTGCAGGGGCGGGCCGACGGCACCGGGGTGATCCGGATCGCGGTACCGCAGCACGAGCTGACCGCCGGAGTGACCCGGGCCTGGTTGGTGCTGGCGCTGCTCGGCGTGATCCTCGTGCTGATCGGGTTGGCGGTCGCCGACCGGCTGGCGCGCACCCTGGTCCGGCCGATCAGCGACCTCTCGGCCGTCTCCCACCGGCTCGCCAACGCCGAGTTGGACGCCCGGGTCACGCCGGCCGGTCCCCCCGAACTGCGTGAGGTGGCCGGCGCGCTCAACCATCTCGCCAGCCGGATCCAGGTGCTCCTGGTGCAGGAACGCGAACAGGTCGCCGACCTGTCGCACCAGCTGCGGACGCCGCTGACGGCGTTGCGCCTGGAGGCGGAGTCGTTGCGTGACCCGGACGACGCCGCCCGGATCACCGCCGCCGCCGACGGGCTCGAACGCGCGGTGACCGGGCTGATCCGGCAGGCCCGGTGGCGGCACAACCCGGCGGCGCAGCCGGCCGCCTCGGACGCGGCGGCGATCGTCGCCGACCGGGTCGCGTTCTGGTCGGTGCTGGCCGAGGACACCGGCCGGGCCGTCACCCTCGACCTGACGCCCGGCCCGCTTCCCGTCGGTGTGGCCGCCGACAACCTGACGGCGGCCGTGGACGCCCTGCTCGGCAACGTCTTTGCGCACACCCCCGACGGCACGCCGTTCGCCGTCCGGCTCGCGCGCGAGGCGGGCGAGGTGGTGCTCACCGTCGCCGACGAGGGCCCGGGCATGCCCGCCGGGGCGATCCGGCGGGGCGCGAGCGCCGCCGGGTCCACCGGCCTCGGCCTGGTCATCGCCCGGCGTGCCGCGCAGGCCGCCGGCGGTCGGCTGGAGGTGCGCACCGGACCGACGGGCGGCGCCCAGGTGCTGCTCCGACTCGGGCCTCCGGCGTCGCCGCGGGACGCATAGCCGGTGCGGCGCCGGGTAGCTGCCAGTTATGGCGCGGTACACGAAACCCGAGCTCCGGGAGCAGATCAAAGAAGAGGTCAAGGCCTCCGACAAGGGCGGCCGGCCGGGGCAGTGGTCGGCGCGCAAGTCACAGCTGGTCACTCAGGAGTACAAGAAGCGCGGCGGCGGATTCCTGGGCGAAAAGGACGAGCGGCAGAAGTCGCTCCAGCGCTGGGGCAACGAGAAATGGCAGACGAAGGAGGGCGACACCCGGGCGCGCAAGGACGGCACGACGAGTCGCTACCTGCCCAAGAAGGCCTGGGAGGAGATGTCGGAGAGCCAGCGGCGCGCGACCGACACGAAGAAGCGCGAGGCGTCCCGATCCGGCAGGCAGTACGTCGCCAACACCGGGCCGGCGAAACGCGCCCGTCGGGACGCCACCACGGCCGGCCGGATGTCGGAGATGTCGGTCGCGGAAGCGACCAAGCTGGTCCGGGGCCTCGACACGCGACAGCTGAAGACCGCGCTGCGCAACGAGCGCGCCAGCAAGGACCGCAAGACGCTCGTCCAGCGACTGGAGGCGGAGCTCAACCGGCGAGGGTAGCCGGGTACGGGCGGATCCGCCCCTGCCGTGCCGTCGACGCTGCTCTTGTGCCGTCGAGGTCAGGGCACCTGCCCTACGGCCCCGAAGCTCGTCGAGGTGATCCGGTCGTCATCCCGGCGGCGCAGGATCCGCATCTCCGTGGTGGCCCCGGTGCCGGTCAACGGCAGTACCGCCACCGGCGGGGGCACCACTGCGGAGATGCTCGCCGGCGCGATCGTGACCCCGAGGCCGGCTGCGACCAGGTGCGCCAGAGTGTTCCAACTGCTGGCGACCTGGACGACGCGCGGTGTGTAGCCGGCGTCCAGGCACGGTCGAAGGTTGCGCTGGTAGGCCCGCTCGCCGGCCACCCGGGGGAAGAAGACGAACAGATCGTCGCGCAGCAGCGCGGCGTCGATGCTGGGGTCTTTCGCGCGCGGGTGGTCGGCCGGCAGGACGGCGACGAAGGTCTCGGTGGCGAATGTGGTGCCGACCAGGTCGTCGTGGTCGTCCGCGTCCCGGACCACGCCGACATCGATCTCGCCGGTCAACAGCCGGTCGACGATCTGCGCCGTGAACGCCTCGTGCAGACGCAGGTGAACGGCCGGATGGTGTTCCCGGAACCGACGGATCGGCCCGGCCAGTCCGAGCTGGATCGCCGAACTGACGAAGCCGATGTCGAAGCGTCCCTGCTCGCCACGGCCGATCCGGCCCGCCTCGTGCACATCGTCGGCGACGGCGGCCAGCACCCGCCGGCACCGGATCAGGTACGCCTCACCCGCCGGCGTCAGCGTCACCGACCGGGAGGTACGAGCGAACAGCGGCGTACCGATCATCGCCTCCAGCTGGCGGATCTGCTGCGACAGCGGCGGTTGGGCCATCCGCAGCCGTGCCGCGGCCCGACCGAAGTGCAGCTCCTCGGCGACCGCGACGAAGTACCGCAGATGGCGCAGTTCAGGATCCATATGCCAAGGATATAGATTGTTCGGAACAAGATATTGGACGTTCGGATAGCGGGCTCAGAGAATCGAACCATGAATCCGAGCACGCTGACCGTCACGTCCATGACGACCGCCGAGGAGGCCGCGGCCTTCCGGACGTTGAACGAAGAATGGATCTCCCACTTCTTCGCCGCCCTTGAGGAGTCTGACCGCAAGACGCTCGACGACCCGTTCTCGGCCATCGTCGACCCGGGTGGTGACGTGCTGATCGTCCGGGACGGCCGGGAGATCGTCGGCTGTGTCGCACTGATCCGCAGCTCGGCGGAGGTCTTCGAACTGTCGAAGATGGCGGTGGCCCCGGCGGCCCGCGGCCGGGGCATCGGCCGTCAGCTCATCGAGCTGGCGATCGCGCGCGCCCGCCAGCTCGGCGCGGCCACCCTGTTCCTGGGCAGCAACACCAAGCTTGCGAACGCCGTGCACCTCTACGAAAGTGTCGGCTTCCAGCACGTCGATCCGGAACAGATCCCGCTGCCGCCGTACGCCCGCGCCGACGTTTTCATGCGGATGGCGCTCTGACCGCTCGAAGCCGACGCGCAGTCCCGAGAGGGCGGTACGGGATCCTCGGCTTAACCCGGCCTTAGCGTCCGGACAGCGCGGTGCTATCCCAACCTGACCGATCCTCGGAGTCGACAACCGAGGAAAGGTGGACACCACGATGAAGCGCACCAATCTGCTTCTGGCGTCGGTCGGCGGGTCGGCGGTGCTGGCGGTGGCCGGGGTCGCGCTCGGCGTCACCGCCGCGAACGACTCGCGGACCGGCGGCACGGCGCTCGCCGCGGCAACCGTCGCGCCGCCGGCCACCGACACGCCGTCGGCCCCATCGGGTACGCCGTCGAGCGGCACGCCGTCGTCCGGTACCCCATCCGGTACGCCGTCGGCCGGTACGCCGTCGACCGGTAGCGCGCCGGCGGGCAGCGCGGTCGACGAGACGCGTGCCGGTGAGATCGCGCTCGCCAAGGCCGGTGGCGGCCAGATCGTCGAGGTCGAAGCCGAGCAGGAGAACGGCCGGCCGGTGTGGAGCGTCGAGATCGTCGCGGGCGACATCGAGCACGAGGTGGACGTCGACCGGGACAACGGGTCGGTGGTCAAGGCCGAGCAGGAGCCGGTCGACGAGGCCGCCGCGGAGTTGCTCGCCGCGCTGTCCCGGGCCGCCGACCCGGACCTGGCGCTGCGGCAGCTGCACCGCATCGTGGAAGCGGAGAGCCGCAGCGCCGACGGCACCGCCGGGAGCCGCGCTACCGATGGCGGTGTCGAGTCGCCGCTGCTCGCGGACCTGCACAACGACCCCGGGCTGCGGCGGCGGCTGGTGGCGGTGCTCGGCGCCTCGTCGGCGCTCGGCGACCACCTGGTGGCCCACCCCGAGCACTACCAGGCGCTGCGGACCGCCCCGGACGGGCTCGCCCCGATCGCCGAGGGGCGGCTGGAGCCGGCCGACGGCGGCCACCCGGTGGCGGCGTTGCGGACCGCGTACCGCCTGGCGTTGTTGCGAATCGCGGCGGCCGACCTCACCGGCGGTCGCGGCCTGGAGCAGACGATGGCCGCGCTCTCCGCGCTGGCCGACGCGACGCTGTCAGCGGCGTACGAGATCGCTGTCGCCGAGCTGGCCGACGGCACCGAGCGGCCCCGGCTGGCGGTCGTGGCGATGGGCAAGTGCGGCGGCGGCGAGCTGAACTACGTCTCCGACGTGGACGTCATCTTCGTCGCCGCCGAGGACGCCGACCTGTCCGCCGCGACCCAGGTGGCGACCCGGTTGATCTCCATCTGTGGGCTGGTCGCCTGGCCGGTCGACGCCGCGCTGCGCCCCGAGGGCAGCCGTGGCCCGCTGGTGCGGACCCTCGCCAGCCACCTGGCCTACTACCGGCGGTGGGCACGCACCTGGGAGTTCCAGGCGCTGCTGAAGGCCCGCCCGGCCGCCGGTGACCTGCCGCTGGCCCAGGAGTGGATCGACCAGCTCGCGCCGCTGGTCTGGCGGGCCGCCGAACGACCCGAGGCGGTCGAGGACGTCCGCGCCATGCGTCGCCGGATCATCGACAACATCCCGCCGAAGGAGCTGGAACGCGAGATCAAGCGCGGTCCCGGTGGGCTGCGCGACATCGAGTTCGCCGTCCAGTTGCTGCAACTCGTGCACGGTCGCGGCGACGAGACGCTCCGCGAGCCGGGCACCATCCCGGCGTTGCGCGCCCTGGTCGCCGGCGGCTACGTCGGTCGGGCCGACGGCGAGGCCCTGCTGCGCGGCTACCGTTTCCTGCGCAGCGTCGAGCACCGACTGCAACTCCAAGGGCTACGTCGTACGCACACGGTGCCCGCCGAACCGGGCGCGTTGCGCTGGCTCGCCGCCGCGCTGGGTTTCACGGCCGCGCCGGGGCGCAGCGCGGTCGAGAGCTTCCGGGCCGAGTGGGTCACCCACGCCACCGAGGTACGCCGACTGCACGCCAAACTGCTGTACCGGCCGCTGCTGGAGTCGGTGGCCCGGGTGCCGGCCGACGGGTTGCGACTCACCCCGGAGGCGGCCCGCAACCGCCTGGAGATCCTCGGCTTCGCCGACCCGGCCGGGGCGCTGCGTCACCTCCAGGCGCTCACCGGCGGGGTGAGCCGCACAGCCGCCATCCAGCGCACGTTGCTGCCGGTGCTGCTCAGCGAGTTCGCCGACGCGCCGGAGCCGGACCGGGGGCTGCTCAACTACCGCAAGGTCTCCGACAAGCTGGGCAGCACCCCCTGGTATCTGCGGCTGCTGCGCGACGGCGGCCCGGTGGCCCGCCGGCTGGCCCGGGTCCTCGCCCTGTCCCGGTACGTGGCCGACCTGCTGGCCCGTGATCCGGAGGCGCTGCGGCTGCTGGCCGAGGAGAACGAGCTGGCCCCGCGCCCGCCGGAGGTGCTGCGGGAGGGGTTCCTGGCGGCGGCGGCCCGGCACGCCGACCCGGTGGAGGCGACCAGCGCGGTGCGCGCGCTGCGCCGTCGGGAACTGGTCCGGGTGGCCTGCGCCGACGTGCTCTGCCGGGCGGGTTCGCTCGCACCCACACCCACCCGACCGGACGGCGCGAACCGGCCGGCTCCCGGCCTGTCCGACATCACCCAGGTCGGTACGGCGCTCGCGGACGTCACCGACGCCACCCTGGCCGCCGCGCTGCGGGCCGCCCAGGCCAGCCAACCCGCGCCGGAAGGGTTGCGGTTCGCGGTGATCGGCATGGGCCGGCTCGGCGGGTACGAGTCGAACTACCTCTCCGACGCCGACGTGCTCTTCGTCTACGACCCGCCCGCCGGGGTCGGCGAGAGCGCCGCCAGCGCCGCCGCGCACGCGATCGCCGAGGAACTTCGTCGACTGCTCGGCGTGCCCGCCCCCGACCCGCCGCTGGGCGTCGACGCCGACCTGCGCCCGGAGGGTCGGCAGGGTCCGCTGGTCCGCAGCCTCGCCGCGTACGCGGCGTACTACGCCCGCTGGTCACGGGTGTGGGAGGCGCAGGCGCTGCTGCGCGCCCGGTTCGTCTGCGGCGACGCGGGCCTGGGCGCCGAGTTCGAGGCGATGATCGAGCCGGTGCGGTACC
>NZ_JAGPXZ010001548.1:0-411 GCF_018070305.1 Micromonospora sp. M51
GACATTTCCGAGCAGGGGTCAAGTCGGAAGGCAGCGCAAACTAGCAGTGTAGCCGAGAGGCTAACCGCTGTCCAGCCCACCCCGCAGGTTGTTTGCGGAGCGCTCCTCGGCCCCCGTTACCGGGGTCAGCCGGGCCGCTCAGAACGCAACTCCCCACTGGGCCGCTCGGGTTACCGCGGCCGATGGTGCCGCCGCTGTCATACCCACGTCGTGGCCGTCGCAAGCGCGGTGTCTTGCTGGTGTCAGCGTGCCTGGCAGCCCCGGGCCGCGTCAAGGGCCGGTATTGCCCTCGCCCCGTGTTTCCCCCTGGAGAGCGACCGGCCGCCCTCGTTCCGGTCGCCGGATCCGCAGGTCGGAGCCCAGCTCAGGGCCGATCGGAGCCAACACCACCAATACGGCGGGCGGGGATGC
>NZ_JAGPXZ010001549.1:0-408 GCF_018070305.1 Micromonospora sp. M51
GCTGCGCGGCCGGCAGATCATCTTCGCCGCCCGCGCCGACCTGCCCGAGCCGTCCACGGATCCCCTCGACCGGGCCCGACACCTGGCCGGGGTGATCCACCGGCAGGGCGCGGAGGCTGCCACAGTCGTGGGTTACGGCCCGCCCGACCGGGTCACCCCGAGCGTGGATGCCGTACGCGCCGCGCTGACCGGTGTCGGCCTGGAGGTGCTCGACGCGCTGCGGGTGACCGACGGCCGGTGGTGGTCCTACCTCTGCACCGAGGCCGAGTGCTGCCCACCCGAGGGTCGGCGCTACGACCCGGAGATCAACCAGGTGACGGCGTCGGCGGTCTTCGCCGGCCAGGTGGCTCTCCCGGACCGGGCCGCCCTCGTGGCGCAGGTGTCGCCGGTCGAAGGTCCGGCCCGGGA
>NZ_JAGPXZ010001550.1:0-408 GCF_018070305.1 Micromonospora sp. M51
TCCTCCACCGCGACGGCCGAGATCGGCGGCGACCTGTACGAGGCGATCGACACCCCCTACGGCGTACGCATGATCATCGGTGACGTGCGAGGCAAGGGCCTGGACGCGGTCCGGCTGGCCAGCATCGTCCTCGGTTCCTACCGGCACGTGGCGTACGAGCGGGCCGACCTGCGGGCCGTCGTCGCCGACCTGGACCGGGCGGTGGCCCGCAACGTCGGGGACGAGGACTTCGTCACGGCGGCACTGGTCGAGGAGCGGGGCGGCACCCTGACGATCGTCAACTGCGGGCATCCGCCGCCGCTGCTGCTGCGTCGGGGCGCGGTGATCCCGCTGGAACCGCCGGCCCCGGCGCCTCCGCTCGGGTTCATGCCGGTGGTCCGCCCCCGGGTCGAACGCCTGGAGCCCGGG
>NZ_JAGPXZ010001551.1:0-408 GCF_018070305.1 Micromonospora sp. M51
AGACAGCTCCGGGTGAGCGGCAGGTCAGCGATCGGGCGTGCGGCGAGGGCGCCACACCACCAGGGCGGTGGAGGTGCGGTTGGTCGGCACCAGATCCCGGCCCGGGAAGCGGGCCAGCGACTCCAGTTCGGCCACCCGGCGGTACGCGGCGTCCAGCTCCGCCTCCAGCCGGGCCACCCGCTGCTGCGCCTGCTCCAGCAGCCGCTCCAGCCCGATGATCCGCTTGACGCCGGCCAGGTTGATCCCGTCGTCCTGGCTGAGTCGCTGCACCTCGCGCAGCAGCACCACGTCGCGGACGCTGTAACGACGCCCGCCACCGGCCGCTCGACCGGGCTGCACCAGCCCGAGTCGGTCGTACTGGCGCAGCGTCTGCGGGTGCATCCCCGCCATCCGCGCCGCCACCGAGAT
>NZ_JAGPXZ010000183.1:0-9063 GCF_018070305.1 Micromonospora sp. M51
GGCTTCCGCTCTGAACGACCGGAGGTACGTGACCGTGTTCTCCTCCCACAAGCGGCTTCTCCCTCTCCTCCTCGCCTCCCTGCTGGTCGGCGTCGGGCTCGGTGTCCCGTCGGCGGCGCGGGCGGCCAACCCGGCACCCCAGGTCGCGCCGAGCGTCCGGGAGTGGACCGGAGGGACCGGCGTCTGGACGCTGGCCCCGTCGTCCCGGATCCTGCTCGACCCGGCACACGCCGCCCAGCTGTCACCAGCCGCGACGGCGCTGCGCGTCGACCTCGGCGCGATCAGCGGCGCCGACGTACCGGTTGTCTCGGCGGCGACGCCCGGGACCGGTGACATCCTGCTCACGCTGGCGAGCACCGACGCCGGGATCGGCGATCAGGGCTACCTGCTGACCGCCGGCTCGACCGTCGTGATCCGCGCGAACGCGGCGGCCGGCGCGTACTACGGCACCCAGACCCTGCTGCAAATGATCAAACAGAGCGCGACGAGGACGACAGTGCCGGCGGGCACCATCCGGGACTACCCGCAGTACCGGGACAGGGGGGTGATGCTCGACGTCGGGCGGCACTTCTACGAGATGGACCACCTCGAGAACCTGCTCCGCCGGATGGCGTGGCTACGCCTGAACACACTGCGCCTGCACCTCACCGAGTGGAACGGCTTCCGGCTGCGCAGCGACCGGTACCCCGGGCTGGCCTCGGCGCAGTCCTACAGCAAGGCGGACCTGCGCCGGTTGCAGGACGTCGCCAAGCGGTACCACATCACCATCGTTCCCGAGATCGACCTGCCGGGGCACGCCACGGCGATGACGACCTACGACCCGACGATGAGGTTCACCTGCTCGTCGATGGACTACGCGCCCTGGCCGGGCGGTGAGAGGGGCGGCTGGACGCTGAACCTCACCAAGGAGAACGCCCGGACGTTCGTGATGAACCTGCTGTCGGAGTTCGTCCCACTGTTCGACGGCCCCTACTTCCACATCGGCGGCGACGAGTACCAGACCGACGCCGCCAAGAACTCCTGCCCCGAGCTGGTCAGCTACGCGCAGGCACGCGGCTTCCCGTACCCCGGTGACGTCTTCACCGAGTTCATGAACCTGATGAACGACAAGGTGCGCTCGTACGGCAAGACGGCGCAGCTGTGGAACTGGTGGGAGACGAACGGCCAGCAGACCAGCATCAAGCCGGCCACCAACATCGTCCTCACCCCGTACACCGGGTCGCTGAACTACTTCTACAACCTGGGCTACACGGTCGTCGGCGTACCGGAGAGCACCCTGTACGTGACTCCCGGGCTCAACCTCTACGTCAACACCAAGAACGTCTACGAGAGCTGGGCGCCGGACCAGAACGCGAAGGTCAACGGCTACCAGATGGCCCGCTGGTCGGACGCGATGGAGCACCAGACCGACGAGTGGTTCGACCAGTACGCGAAGCGGCCGACCGAGGTGCTGGCCGAGCGACTGTGGGGCGGCCCCCGGTCGAGCACCGTGGAGGCGTACTTCGCCCGGGTGGACGCGATCGGCGACGCCCCGGGCGTGCCGAGCGTGGTCCAGGTCAACGACAACACCACGGGGACCGGCGACAACCAGTTCAGCTACTCGGGGACGTGGTCCTACGGGGCCAACGGCAGCAGGCAGTTCCAGCGCGACGACCACTACAGCAGCACCCTCGACAGCGCGTACCAGGTGCGGTTCACCGGCAACAAGATCAAGCTCTTCGCCGCCAGGGCGACGAACCACGGCCGGGCGGGCGTCTCGATCGACGGCGGCCCGGAGACTGTCGTCGACCTGTACTCCCCGACCCGGGTGGACCAGGCGATGGTCTTCACCAGCGGGCAGCTCGCGCAGGGCCCCCACGTCCTCAAGGTGCGGGTGCTGAACAGCAGGAACGCCAGTTCGTCAGGTACGGCGGTCACGGCGGACAAGGTCGAGGTGTCCCGGGCGGCGACCCCGGCCGCGGTGTTCGACCCGGCAACCGAACACCGCGTGGTCAACCGCAACAGCGCCAAGGTGCTGGAGGTGCCGGCGGGCAGCGGGGACGGCGCGAACGCCATCCAGTGGTCGGGCAACGGCGCGGCACATCAGCGCTGGACGCTCGTCGAGGCCGGCGGCGGCTACCACCGCATCGTCAACCGCAGCAGCGGCAAGGTCTTGGACGTGCCCGGCTCCTCCACGGCCGACGGGGCGAACGTCGTGCAGTGGACGTACCACGGCGGTGCGAACCAGCTGTGGAGCCTCATTCCGGTCGGCACCAATTACAAGATCATCAACCGGAGTTCCGGCAAGGCGCTCACCGTCGCCAACGCCGCCACCACCGACGGCGCCGCCGTCGTCCAGTCCACCTACCGCGGAGGTACCGAACAGCAATGGACCATCACCCGATGAACGGCCGGTGGACGGCGGCCCGGGCGGGCACCGCCGCGACCGTCGCCCTGCTGCTCCTGCTCAGCCTGTTGGTGCCGGCGACCGCCGGGCACGCCGCGCCCACGGCGACGTTGAACTACCCGGTCAACCAGGCGTTCAACGGCAGCAGCACCTTCCTCGACAGGTCGGCCGACCTGTCGAGGGTGGCGAACCTGACCCAGGGGGCGATCGCCGTCCGGTTCCGGTCCACCAGCACCGCCGTCGCGAAGAGCTTCTTCAGCGCCTCGCACACCGCCGACGACTCCAGCAACCTGTCGTTCTCCCTCAACGGCGGCTCGGTGTACTTCGAGAACCGCGAGAACGGGGCGTACGCCACCCAGATGACCGCCACCGGCGGTCCCTACAACGACGGCGTCTGGCACACCGCCATCCTGACCGTCGGCACCGAGGGCACCCGCCTGCACGTCGACGGGGTGCTTCGCGCCACGCACCCCTCCACCCGGTTCTTCGCGAACGTCCGGGACCTGAACGGCATGTGGATCGGCCGCAACGTCGACGCCCAGGGAGCTCAGTGGCACTACAGCGGTGACCTGGACTACGTGCGGGTGTACGGAACCCCGCTGACGGCGGGCGAGATCAGCGACCTGAGCATGCGCATCGACTACACGATCCCGTTCCTGGACCTCAAGGACGACGCGCGCCGTCAGGTGCTCACCGACCGCCAGGCCGGGCAGTACCTCGGGCACCCCGACACCGTCCTGCTCGACGACGGCCGCACGATGTTCGCCGTCTACCCCATGGGCCACGGCACCGGCCAGATCATCCTGAAGCGCAGCGACGACGGTGGCCGCACCTGGAGCGGTCGGCTCCCCACCCCGGCGAGCTGGGCCACCAGCAAGGAGACACCCACCCTCTACAAGGTGGTCAAGCCGAACGGGGCGACCCGACTCCTGCTGGTCAGCGGCCTTCCGGCGAGTCCGGGCGGGTTCAAGACCGCGTACTCCGACGACAGCGGCCGGTCCTGGTCGGAGTTCACCCACCACTTCGCCGACGCCGGCTTCGCCGGGTACGTCGCGCACGCCACGCTGGTGCGGCTGAAGAAGGCCGACGGGTCGTGGGACTTCCGGTACCTGGGCGTCTTCCACGACGGCGGCTACAACAACTGGAAGACGTACCTGACCTTCGACGCCGCCGGCAACGCCGTCTGGAGCACGCCGACCCGGCTGCTCGCCGCGCACAACACCATCGAGAAGTACGCCGGCCTCTGCGAGATCGAGATCATCCGCTCGCCGGACGGTCGCCAGCTCGCGATGCTCGCCCGGGCACAGCACAAGCGCACCAACGCCATGGTCGCGTTCTCCAACGACGAGGGGAACACCTGGACCGAACCGCGCGAGATGCAGGGCGCCCTGATGGGCGAACGGCACGCCGCCACGTACGACCCGGCGTCCGGTCGGCTCGTCATCACCTTCCGCGACATCATCCGCAACAGCGTGAGCAACACCGGCGCGTGGGTGGCCGGCGACTGGGTGGCCTGGGTCGGCACGTACGACGACCTGGTCAACTCCCGGGAGGGGCAGTACCGGGTGCGGTTGCTGGAGGACTTCACGCCCTCGGTCAAGAGCGGCGACACCGGTTACGCCGGCAACGTGGTGCTGCCCGACGGGACGTTCGTGCTCACGTCCTACGGATACTTCGACCCGGCCGACACCAGCTACCCGTACATCATGACCGTCCGGTTCAGCCTGAAGGAACTCGACGCCCTGAACGGCTCGTTCGACCCGACCGCGAGCTACACGCTCACGAACCGGGCCAGCGGGAAGGTCATCGAGGTCGCGGTCGCCGCACCGGGTGACGGCGGCGACGCCGTGCAGTGGGCCGACAACGGTGGCGCGCACCAGAAGTGGTCGATCGTGCCGCTCGGCAACGGGTACCACCGCATCGTCAACCGCCGCAGCGGCCGTGCCCTGGACGTGGCCGGCAACTCGACGGCGGACGGCGCCGACGTGATCCAGTGGACGTACACCGGTGCGGCCAACCAGCAGTGGCGGATCACGCGCGTCGGCACCCACGTCACCATCACGAACCGCAACAGTGGCCGGGTGCTCGACCTCGACGGGACGATCACCGACAACGGGGCGGACGTCGTCCAGCGCACCGCCACCGGCGCGACCCGCCAACAGTGGTCCCTCTCCTAGGACCGTCGTCGCAGGACGCCGCGGGCTGCTCCAGCAGCCCGCGGCGTCTCGCTTCCACAGGTGTACGAGGTCAGCTCCCCGACGCCGACGCCACAGCTCTGCCGGTGACGGTCAGGTCGGCCACCGTGGTCCACGGCCCCCGGTCACCGGCCTCGCTCAGTGCCCGCAGGCGCAGGTACCGGCCGCTGCGCGCGGCGGTGAACGGCACCACCTTCTGCGTCGCCGTGTCGGCGAGGGTTCCCGAGGCCACCGGCGTGCCCCAGTTGCTCGGGCTGTCCGACACGTACACCTCGTAGCGGCCGATCCGGCCGTTGACTCCCCCGTCCTGCCGGGGCAGGTACCGCAGCCCGTCGACCTGGTACGTGGCGCCCAGGTCGAGTTGGATCTCGTGCGGCAGCGGCGCGGCGCCGGCGGACCAGGCGGTGTGCCAGAAGGTGGCCGGGCTGCCATCGAAGGCGTTGCCGGCCGCGCCGTTCTCCGCGCTGGTCTCCTCGCTGTCGGCGTACACGAGTCGCCAGTTGTCGCGCGGGATCGGCGGCGGCGTCGTGCTGGTGCCGGCGACCGGGAGCACCGCGCCGTCGATCCGGGTCTGGAACGCGGCGCCCCGCGACCCGGCCTTGATCCGCAGCACGCCGTCGGCGTAGAACCAGCCGCTGCTCGCCGAGTCGTACGCGGCGCGGGTGGCGAGCGACGGCAGGGTCTGGCCGGCGACGGTGACCGCGCGGGGAGCGGCCGCCAGGTGGGCGGTGAACTCGTAGGAGCGCGACGACGGCTTGCCGGCGTACGTGCCGACGGAGGCGCCCACGTCCACGGTGACCGTCCCGGTGCCGGACGTCGGTGCCGTCATGCTGACCTGCTGGGTGGCGTAGGCGCCGCTCTGGTAGGCGCGGGTGATGCCGTCGTCCTCGTAGAGGGTGAAGCTCGACGAACCGCGCGGATACAGGTCGTAGGTGAGCGTGGAGACCGGCTTCTCACCCGTGTGGTTCATCTGCGGCCACATCGGCACGATGGAACCGCCCTTGACGAACAGGGGCAGCCGGTCGAGCGGCGCGGCGTACCCGTTCAGTGTGAGCGGGCCCTGGTAGACCCGGCCGGTCCAGTAGTCGGTCCAGGTGCCGGCCGGCAGGTAGATGCCGTCGCGCAGCTCGGTGTCGGAGACCACCGGCGCCACCAGGAACGCGTCGCCCGCCATGAACTGCCCCGACGTGGCGTTGCCCCGGGCGACCGGGTCGTTGGGATATTCGAGCACCAGGGCCCGGGTCGCCGGTACGCCGGTCACGCTGGCCACCCGGCTCATCGTGTAGTGGTACGGCATCAGCCGCATCTTGAGCTGGAGGTACCGGCGGTTGATCGACAGGTACGGCTCGGCGTACCGCCAGGGCTGCTTGTCCTGGTAGCCGGCCGCCGGGTTGGTCACCCCCCAACCGGACATCGTCATGAACGCCGGCGTGAACGACTTCCACTGCAGGTCCCGCACGTAGGTGTTCGGGCTGCCCCCGAAGATCCCGTCGACGTCACCGGTGGCGTAGTTGAAGCCGGACAGCCCGGCGCCCGCGACCGCCGGCACCGTCCACCGCATGTCGTCCCACCGCCCGTACGTGTCACCGGTCCAGACCACGGCGTTGCGCTGGGTGCCGGCCCACCCGTCGACCGTCCAGACGTAGCGACGCGCGTCGGAGTTGCGCTCGATGCCGTCCACCGCCTGCTGGACACCACGGAACGCGTTCTGGTAGCCGCCGCCGACCCAGGCGACGTCGGTCTTCACGCCACGGGTGCCGGCGGTGCCGACCTCGTAGTCGATCGACGACAGACCGCTGGAGGTCCACAGGCCGGTCTGGAAACCGAGCGCCTTGGCCCCGGCGACCGTCGCGGGCAGATCCGTGTAGCCGCAGCCGTACCCGTCGTTGGGCAGGAACCAGCCGGACGGCATGTCCTTGGCGCGGGCCTCCCGCGCGTACGACAGCACGTCGGGGGTCCGCTGGTGCCCGGCCCGGTTGTGGTCGCCCTGGTAGGCGGGGTTGGACGCGTTGAAGCAGTCGGCGTTGCCGAGTTCGAGGCCCCACATCGGGCTCAGGAACGGCTTGCCGGTCACGTCGGTGTACGCGCCGAGCACACCCTTGAGCGAGTCGCCCACGAAGTAGTAGGCGTCGAACCGTTCCTCGTTGTGGGTGGTGGTCACCGGTGCGGTGAAGCCGTACGAGCCGGGCGCCCACGTGTTGCGCAGGACGCCGTAGCCGTTGGTGGACAGGTAGAAGGGGGCCGGACTGGCGTTGGTGTTCTCCCGCCACTGGTTGTCCACGGCGATCGGCACCGTCTTGTCGCGCAACGCCCACTCCCCCAGGCGCAGGCCGGTGCCGTAGAACTGCTCGTCGGTGGCGCGGGCCAGCCGTTGGGTGGTGCGACCGGCGGTCCAGTCGAGCGGTTGCGCCTCCCGCCAGATGAGCCGCCCGTCGGGGCGCTGGACCTGCATCGTCAGAGGGCTCTTGGTGATCCGGATGACCACCGCCGAGGTGGCGATGCGGAAGGCGGTGCCCTCGTCGGTCGCGGTGCTGGCGACCGCACCGAAGTCGGTCCGCACGGTGATCTCGTTCGCCGCCGGTTCGGTGAAGGTGCCGTTCGGTGCGACCCAGACGCGGAAGATGTCCGCGCGGGCCAGTGTGAGCCGGATGCGGGCGGCCGTGCTGGTGGCGATGGTGTACGTGTTCCCGGCCCGGGTGAGGCCGGTCGCGCTTCCCGGTGTGCCCGCGCGGGCGGGTACGGCGTGCAGCATCGCGGCGAGCAGGATGAGGACCACGATGGCGGCGCGGCGGGTGTGCGCGGGCAGCGATGACCAGATCATCGTTTTCTCCCGGTGTGGTGAGGGGCAACATTCACGAAGACCGATGAGATGGAATGCTGCACCTGCTTGACTCAAGATGCAATAAGTAGGCCGCGATTTTGCATCGAGTTACATCTTTGCCAGGAGCCCGTATTCGCCCGGCTGCGCAGCAGAAGATCCGGACAACCGCCCAACGGCGGTGCGACAGCTGCCGGTGGACTGGCCGGCGATCTGGCCGTCAGACCTGGAGCACCGTGACACCGGCCTGCTCGACGAGGCTCACCTGCTGCGGGTCCGCCGCCCGGTCGGTGACCAGAGTGTCGATGTCGCCCAACGGGCAGATCCGGTTGAAGCTCCGGCGGCCCAGCTTCGAGGCGTCCGCGACGACGATCGTCCGCGCCGCGCTGGTCACCATGACGTGGTTGACCGCGGCCTCGCCGTCGTTGTGGGCGCTGGCGCCGTGCTGGTGGTCGATCGCGTCCACCCCGAGCACGACGACGTCCAGCGCCACGGACGCGAGCATCGTCTCCGCGATGCGACCGACCAGCTCGTAGGACTGGGGGCGGGCCGTCCCACCGGTGAGCACCACCCGGATGTGCGGACGCACGATGAGCTCGTGGGCGATGTTCAGCGCGTTGGTCACCACAGTGGCCGCCGACAGCTGCCCGCTCGCGTCGGTACGCAGCGCGAGCGCCCGGGCCACCTCGGTCGTCGTGGTGCCACCGTTGAGCCCGACGGTGCTGCCCGGTGGGATCAGCGCGAGGGCGGCCGCGGCGATCCGCTGCTTCTCCGATGCCTGCCGCACCGCCTTGTAGCGCAGCGGCAGGTCGTAGGAGACGTTGGTGACGACCACGCCGCCCCGGGTACGGGTCACCAACTGCTGGGTGGCCAACTCGTCGAAGTCACGACGGATGGTCGCCGTGCTCACGCTCAGCTCGCGGGCGGTGGCCTCGATGTCGAGTTGGCCCTCGACGGCGACCATCTCCAGGAGCCGGTGCCACCGCTCGCGCTGGTTCACGTCTCACTCCGGTCGCTCCGCCCACCCATGCGGCCATCTTTGCATCTGTGATGCAAAGCCCGTACCGCACGTGGCCGAGGGGCGTCACGCCGGGGTGAGTCGCCAGTGCTGGGAGGCGCTGCCGGTGTCGGCCTGCTGCACGATCACGGCCCCGTTGGTGCTCGCCCCACCGGCCACGGCCAGGACCTTGCCGGTCTGCACGTTGACCAGCTTCACGAAGTCGCCGGACGCCGCGACGACCCGCCACTGCTGGTTACCGCCGCCGGTCGCGGTCCACTGGATGACCCGCGCCCCCTCCGCCGTGGAGCTGGCCTCGACGTCAGCCAGCAGACCCGAACTGACGCTGGTCATCGTGGTGACGCCACCCACCGCGCCGGCCATCAACCACGCCTGGTTGGCGCCGCCGTTGGGGGTCCACTGGATCAACTGCACGCCGGTGGCCCCGGACAGGTCCGGCACGTCGAGGGCCTTGCCGCTGGCCCGGTTGACCACCGTGTGGCGAACGGCGCCCGACTGGCCGCTCAGGGTGGCCTCGAAGGGGATCGGCTGGGCCTGCGTCTGGTGCAGGTCGAAGACCACAATCTCGTTGGCGCCGACCCGCAGCCACGGCGCCGGGCAGTAGAGCCGCTGCTGCGGCCCCACCTTCCAGTAGCGGCCCAGGTTG
>NZ_JAGPXZ010000184.1:0-9036 GCF_018070305.1 Micromonospora sp. M51
CCGGCCACTGGCTCCCGACGCCGTCCACCCCTCACTCAGGGTGGCGCGGGCGGCGCTGTCGATGAGGTCGGCGACCGCGCCGGGTCGGGAGACCGCCACAGCGTGGGAGGCGGCGATCTCCACCGTCGTGGACCCCGCCCGATCGGCGAGAAAACGCTGCAGGTCCGGCGGGATGCCCTGATCCTCGGTGGTGACCATGGTCCACGAGGGGATGGTCTTCCAGGCGGCCCTGGTGACGCTCTCCTCCTGGGCGCTCGCCGAGGCCGGTCGCTGCGTCGCCGCCATGATCTCGGCGGTGCCGCGGTCGACGTCGGCGGCGAACACCTCCGGGAACTTGTCCTGCAGGATGTACTGATCCATTGTCGTGCCGCCCCCGTCGGCGGGGATCTCGACCATCGCGATGCTCGTTGCGAGCTGACTTCCGGGGTACTTGCCGAGCAACCCGATCACACTCTCGCCCGCCTCCGGGCTCACGCTGGCGACGTACACCAGAGCCTTGACGTTGGCGGCACCGTCCGCGGCCTCGGTCATGACCAGCCCGCCGTAGGAATGGGCGGCCATCACGACCGGACCGGGCAAGCTGTCCAGGAGAGCCCGAACGTACGCGGCGTCCTTCTGCACACCGCGCAGCGGGTTGGCGACGGCGATGACCGGATAGCCCCGACGCTTGAGGTCGGCGATCACCCCGTTCCAACTCGACGAGCCGGCGAATGCCCCGTGGACCAGCACCACTGTCGGCATCCCCGCACCCTGGGCAGACATGTCAGGAGCAATGCTCATCTGGGATTCCTTTCGAGGTGCCTCGCCGTTCGCCAGGGCTGGCGCGAAGAGCCGAATCGACCGGGCCGCGCGCATCAGCCGCGCATCCCGGATCCGGCGGATTGCCGCATTCAGAATCCAGCATTGTCTGGCCACTGTCGCCGAGATCGAGGAATTGAGCGGCGCCGGTCTACACGTCACGCGGCGCGACCGAACGTTCTATTCGCTAAGATGGGTGGATGACGCGCGAAGAACCCGAGGCCCGGCCCTCTGAGGCACGACTCAGGCTGCTCCGCACGGCGACCAGGATCTTCTACACGGAGGGCATCCACTCCGTCGGCGTCGACCGGATCATCGCCGAGGCGAAGGTGACCAGGGCCACCTTCTATCGACATTTTCCCAGCAAGGACGACCTCATTCTGGCCTACCTGCGTGAGGTGCAGCAGATGGAGCGCGGCATGGTGGACGAGGCTCTCGCCGCCAACCGGTCGCCGGTCGGTCCGCTGCTGGCCATCGCCGGTTCCATCGCGCAGAACATCCAGTCCCCCGGGTTCCGGGGGTGCGCGTTCCTGAACGCCGCGGCGGAATATCCCGACGCGAACCATCCCGTGCACCAGGAACTCATGGCCCACCGGCAGTGGTTCCTGGACACCATCACCATGCTCATGGCGCAGGTCGACAAAGAAACGGCGGATCCCGCGGCGCGTCACTTCGTCATGCTCCGCGACGGCGCCATGGCGGCCGGATGCCTCTCCGACCCGACGATGGTGTCCGAGACGTTCCTGAGTGGCATCCAAGGGCTCCTCAGGATCAACGCGCAGCGTCAGGCGGCACGGTAGCCGCCAAGAGTCCGCCGCGGTCGTGCGCGGCCCGTGACGGCGCGCACGACCGCGACGGCTCAGCTCAGCGGCCGTACGCCTCCAGCAGGCGCAGCCAGACCTCGCTGACGGTCGGGTACGCGGGCACGGCGTGCCACAGCCGGTCCAGTGGGACCTCGCCGACGATGGCGATCGTCGCGGCATGCAGCAGTTCCGCGACGTCCGGGCCGACGAGGGTGAAGCCGACGATCACCCGCCGCTCCTCGTCCACGACCATGCGGGCGTGCCCCTGGTAGCCCTCGGCATGCAGCGTGGACCCGGCGACGGCGGCCAGGTCGTAGTCGACGACCCGGATCCGCAGCCCGGCCGCCTTGGCGGCGGCCGCGGTCAGCCCCACCGACGCGACCTCCGGGTCGGTGAAGACGACCTGCGGCACGGCGCGCGCGTCGGCCGTGGCGACGTGCCGACCCCACGGGCGGTCGTCCACCGCCTCGCCGGTGGCCCGCGCCACGATGACGTCACCCACCGCGCGAGCCTGGTACTTGCCCTGGTGGGTCAGCAGCACCCGCCGGTTGACGTCGCCGGCCGCGTACAGCCACCCGTCGCCGATCAACGCCCCGGCGTCGTCGAGCACCCGCAGGGTGTCGTCGACAGTGAGCCAGGCACCCGGCTTCAGGCCGATCCGGTCGAGGCCGACGTCCTGGGTGTTCGGCGTACGGCCGATCGCGACGAGGACCTCGTCGGCGTCGACCTGTTCGCCGTCGGTGAGCGTGATGTGCACGGTGCCGTCGCCGTCGCGGCTCACCGACGCGGCCTCGGCAGCCAGACGCACCGACACGCCGGCTTCCCGCAGGGACTGCGCGACCTGCTCGCCGACGAACGGCTCCGCCCGCGTGAGCAGTCCGTCCCGGGCGAGCACCGTCACCGCCGAGCCGAGGCCCGCGTACGCGGTCGCCATCTCCGTGGCCACCACGCCACCACCGATGATGGCGAGCCGCCCGGGCACCTGGCTCGCGGCGGCTGCCTCCCGGCTGGTCCACGGTGCCGCCTCGCCCAGACCGGAGACGTCCGGCAGCAGGGCGCTACTGCCGGTCGCGATGACCACAGCGTGTCGGGCGGTGAGCAAGGTCGGGGCGGTGTCCGCGCCGGTCACCTCGACGGTCCGGTCGGAGCTGATCCGTCCCTGGCCGCGATACAGCGTGATCCCCGCCGAGTTCAGCCAGGACACCTGCCCGTCGTCCGTCCAGTGCGACACGATGGAGTCCCGGCGGCGCAGCACGGCCGCCGCGTCCAGTTCGCCGGTCACCGCCTCGCGCGCACCCGGCAGCTGGCGGGCCGCCCGCAGCGCGGTCTGGCTGCGCAGCAACGCCTTGGTCGGCATGCAGGCCCAGTAGGAGCATTCGCCACCCACCAGTTCCCGCTCGACGATCGCGGCGGTCAGGCCGCCCTGCACGACGCGGTCGGCGACGTTCTCCCCCACCGGTCCCGCGCCGATGACAACGACGTCGTAGGTGGCGCTCTCCATGTCAGTTGCCCTTCGCGGTGCGGCCGAGGCGGATGGCTGCGATGAGGAAGAAGATGGCGCCGGGGATGGCGTAGCCGATCGCGTTGGTCAGGGCCGGGTTGTCCGCCGAGGCCGCCGCGATGAACGATCCACCGGCGAGTACGGAGAGACCACCGCTGATGATCATCGGCCACTGGCCGCCCATCTTACGGCGGGTGACGCCGACGATCAGCTGCACCAGCCCGGCCACGACCGCCCAGGCACCCCAGACCCGCAGGACCGCCGGGACGCCGGACGTACCGGCGATGCCCAGGCCGACCGCGGCGAGCAGGCTGATCGCGACGTTCACGTACAGCAGGGTGGGCGATCCGGTGGCCCGCGACGCGCGGACGTCGACGATGGCGGCGGCCACGTCGAACAGCGGGTAGAGCACGAGCAGCGTGGCGGTGAGGGGGTTGAGGTGCTTCGCGAGGGGGAAGGTCACGGCAGCCCAGACGATGGCGAAGGCGAAGCGGCCGAAGTACAACCGCCGCAGGGCGGCGGCCGTCGTCGAGATGCCGGGAACGGCAACGGTGGTCATGTCATCCTCTCGAGGATTCCGGAGCGAACTGACGTTCAGCGGGGTGCGGGGCCCCTGGAGGGGCGGGGCTATTCGACGTCCGAGAACAGCCCCGTGATCTCCACCTGAGCGCCCTGGAGCCCACCGAAGACGGCGCCGGCGGCGGGCGTCGCGACCGCGGCGGAGGCGTCCTCGTAGCTGGCGAAGTAGAGGTCGAGCGTCCGGTACGCGGGGGTGGGCGTGCCGTCCTCCTTCGGCCACACCTTGGCCGACTCGACCCGCTGAAGCTTCGGGAACGTCTCCGCGGCCCGGCGTACGTCGGCGTAGACCTTCTCGAACTCGTCCGGGTTGGCGGGATTCCCGATGATCAGAGTGATCTTGGTGGGCATGGCGCTCTCCTTCGGTCACCGCCGCACAGTCAACTGCCGCTAGGCGGAACGAACGTTCTGTCTCTGAGAACGGTAGCGAACGGCGCCCCGATCGTCAAGACCGATCGTTCTGTTCACCCAGAGTCGACCCGCGTCCGGGCCGGCACGTCGCGGGCCTGGGCCGGCCGCTGTCCGCGTACTCGAAGGGTTTATCGGGTCTTCGTGGCGAAGGGCCCGCCGTCGCCGAACGCGAGCCGCGCGAAGTTCTCCGCGATGCGGCGATGTCCGGCACCGTCGGGGTGGACCGCGTCGGGGAGGGGAAATTCGGCGTAGTCGGATTCGCCGTAGAGGTCACGTCCGTCGAGGTAGTGCAGGTTCGGGTCGTCGGCGGCCCGCTGTTGAACGATCTTGGCGAGTTCGTCCCGGATGATGGTGAGGGTCAGCCGCCCGGCGCTGCGTTCGGCCGGATCTCCGGTGGCCGTGAACCGCAGCCTCCCGCCGTCGAGGTCCGGTGCGAGAGGGCCGGGCGTGTCTTCCTGGACCGGGCACAGGATGGCGGACACGACCAGCAGTGGCGTGCTCGGGTGCCCCTCCCGGATGGTGTCGAGGAAACCGTGGACCGCGGGGGTGAAGGCGCGCAGCCGCATCGCGTCGCTGTTGACGATGTTGATGCCGATCTTGACGCTGATCAGGTCCGCGGGGATGTCCCGCATGGCGCGGGCGGTGAACGGGTCGAGCAGCGCGCTCCCCCCGAACCCCAGGTTGACCAGCTCCACGCCGCCCGCTGCGGCGGCCAGCGCCGGCCAGATGGCGCTGGGATGACCGGCGTTCGAGCCGTGGCTGATGGAACTGCCGTGGTGCAGCCACGTCCTGCGGCGGCTGGGCGGGCTCTGCTCGACGGGCGCGTCGGTGCGCAGCGCGATCAACTCGGTGATCTCCGTGTGCGGGAGCCAGATCTCGACGTCCTTCTCACCTGCGGGCAGATCGGCGAAGCGAGCGGTGCCGGCCGGTCCTTCGGCGAGCACCGACGTCTGGGTGAACATGTCGGTGACGGTCCGGACGTTGCCGCCGGACACCGAGGCCTGCGCGGCCAGACGGCCGTCGATCAGCAGGTCGTAGACGCCGTCCGCGGGCGGCGGGAAGCCCTGGTAGACCCGTTTGGTGGGCAGCGTGTCCAGTTCGATGGTGGTGGCCCGGGTCCGGAAGACCAGTCGCACACCGGAGGGCTGGGCCTCGGCCATGGCCAACTGGTCGTCGGGGATCTGCCGGCGCGCCCGCGCGGTCAGCCGATGCGGCAGCAGACCGCGCGTGGTGGTCTCCAGGTCGACGGCGCCGCGCAGCAGGTCCGCAGTGATCGGGGTGGTCCATCGATGATCGGTGGTCATTGCCTCAAGCCTTTCGAGGGATGTCGGTGTTCGTCGGCGCGCCGCGCCGCGAACCACGCGCGGACGGGCGGCCCTTCACCCCGTCAGGAACCGCTGCGGCTGCGCAGCAGCGCGTCGAGTGAATCCACGATCCAGTCCCAGGATTCCCGCTCGTCGGGGGCGCTGTGCGCGAAACCGCCGGCCAGTTCCAAGCTGACGAAGCCGTGGAAGACGCTGCCCAGCAGGCGGACCGCGTGCGTCGCGTCCGGCTCGTTCAACCCGTAGCCCCGCAGGATCGCCCGGGCCATCTGCGCGTGCCGGACGCCGGCGCTCGCGGCTGCCGTCTCCGGATCGAGCCGGAGCCGAGCGGCGGCATAACGGCCCGGGTGTTTCCTGGCGTAGTCGCGGTAGGCCTCGGCGAACGCGGCCAGGGCATCCCGGCCGGCACGACCGGCGACGGCATCGGCCACCCGGTCGGCGAGTTCGTCCAGCGCGAACAGCGCGATGCGGACCCTGAGGTCATGTGAGTTCTTCAGGTGCGAGTACAGGCTGGGGAGCTTGACGCCGCACCGCCGGGCGAGCGCCGAGACGGTGACCTCGTCGAAGCCGACCTCGTCGGCCAGCTCCGCCCCCGCTCGGGTCAGACGCTCCGGCGTGAGCCCTCGCTTCTCCATGACCCCTCCCCCAGCTGCCTAGCACTATCAGGTTACTGCCTAATAGTACTAGGACAGCTGCCGGGGCCCGGCGGGGGGCCGCTGCCGCGTCACGCCTCGGAATCGCCGACGTCGGGCTTCTCCCCTCCGGTCGGTGACCCGGGAGCCTCCATCGGTCGCCCCCGCCGCCACCACGCGTCGACAAGCGCGACCAGGGCCAGCACCCCGGCCACCACGCTCAGCCCGACCATCGGCGCCCAGTGGGCCAGCGCCGGCGTGCACAGCAGCAGAGCGACCAGTCCGATCGGCTGGGACCGGGACACCCTCCCGAAGATCTCGTACTCCAACCGGACACGGGAGACGAGGAAGAGCATCGGACCGCCGACCACGAACAGCAGCCAATTGGGCCTCGGCCGCCCGAACGGATCATCGATCACCAACTCGTAGCCGACCGCCGTGACGAGCACGCTGAGCACGAGCAACAGGTGCGTCCGTTCCAACGCCGTGCCCAGCCGAGCGGGCATGGCCACCCGGTCCAACGCATCGGTCAGGAGCAGACCCGCGCAGTGGAAATAGATTCGCCAGAGCAGCGCGCTGGTCGCGAACGCGACAGCGAAGGCAGTTGCCCGGTCCGCCGCATAGTCCGTGCCACTGAAAACCACGCCGATGACCAGAATCGACTCACCGAGTGCGATGAGGAACATCTGCTGATACCGGTCAGCGAGGTGCGTCCCGGCGATCCGCCACCGGGCCACCTTCGAGGCCCCGAGCCAGGGCAGCGGCCAACCCAGGGCCCACGCGACGTAGTCGACAGCGACAGCGGCAACCCACAGCGGCAGGCGGAGGTCGTCCGGACCCAGCGCGCCGGCCAACCACAGTGGCGCGCTCGCCGAGGCCCACACGGCAAGCCGGAACGGCACCAGCCGTCGCGGATGGCCACGCAGCGCGGCGGCGATCACCAACGGCCGCACCACCATCACCATCAGGTACGCGGCAGCGAACGGCAGCGCCCGCTCCTCCATCGCCCTCGGCAACGTCACCGCCATGATCAGGCCGGCGAACATGGTGCCGACCACGACGGCCTGAATGACCGGTTGCTCCGGTTCGTAACGGCTGGTGATCCAGGCGGTGTGCGACCAGATCAGCCAGAGCGCCAGAAAGAGCAGGAGCGTCCGCCCGAACCCCAGCACCAGCGTCCAGCCGGTGTCCTCGCCGAGTCCGGCGAACCGTTGCGAGACCCGGGTGAGGGCCACCACGAACGCCAGATCGAAGAACAGCTCCAGGAACGTCGCACGGCCCGAACTCGTCGGCGGACGCAGCAGCCCGGCACCCCGCCCCGCCGCCATCGACCGCCTCCATCCGCCCCTGGTCGCACCAACGACGCGGCAGCGGAAGGAGTTGCGTCAGCGGACGCGCACCGGATTGGCCTCACCCCCGACAATCGAACGAGCCGTCGCCGCGAGGCCGGTTCATTCATCACCTCGTGAGGAGAGAAGTCCCCGGATCCGGGGTAAGGGCCAGGCAGCGCGGCGACGAGGGAACATGCGCCGTTCATCTCGCGCAGCCACAGCAGGAGGGACAGCCGCATGACCGACCGCAACCGGGCCACCCCGACCATCCCGGACGACGATCCGAACCGAACGCTGACGGTGGCCGACCCCGACGACCCCGCGACCACCTACCTCTCCCTCGCCGGAGGCACCTACGCCATGCTGGTCACCGGCGAGCAGACCCACGGGCAGTACTGCCTCATCGACATGCGGATCCCCGACGGCGGAGGACCGCCACCGCACCGGCACGACTTCGAGGAGATGTTCACCATCCTCGAAGGCGAGATCGAGTTCACCTTCCGCGGGGAGAGGCACCTCGTCCGCGCCGGTTCCACAGTGAACATCCCGGCCAACGCGCCGCACAACTTCCGCAACAGCTCCGGCGCGCCCGCCCGCATGTTGTGCGTCTGCACCCCTGCGGGACAGGACGAATACTTCCTCCGCGTCGGCGACGTGGTTGCCGGTAAAGACGCACCGCCGCCGCAGCTCACCGATGACGAGCTGGCAGAGCGTCGGCGACGCGCGGCCGACCTGGCTCCCGAATACCGCACCGAGATGCTCTGACCGGTCAGCAGT
The DNA here is from genome assembly GCF_018070305.1 of Micromonospora sp. M51. Classification (NCBI taxonomy): domain Bacteria; kingdom Bacillati; phylum Actinomycetota; class Actinomycetes; order Micromonosporales; family Micromonosporaceae; genus Micromonospora; species Micromonospora sp. M51. Next base: position 8,152 of record NZ_JAGPXZ010000184.1, read on the forward strand.
GCGGTGGCCGAGTCCCCCGCGCGTCGTCCGGGCCGCCCCACGTCTGCTCGACCGGCTGCTCGGCGGCTCGCCGCGACCCCATGACGAAGCGCCTCAGCGCCGCCGCCACCGCCCCGGCCACCACCCCGGTGAGCACCCCGGTGACGAGACTGGAGAACACCGCCGCCACCCGAAGGATCGCTTCCTGCGCCCGAGGGTCGAAGGTGCCGAGTCTCGGCTCGGTCGCGCCGAACGCCTCGTCCCACAGCACCTGGTGACCAACCGCGAGAAGAACACCGTGGACCGCCCCGATCACCACCACCGTCAGGAACGGACGCGGCGGACGCCGCCACAGCACGACGGCCACCCAACAGATCAGGGGTACGACCGCGAGCAGCACGGCGGCTGGCCGCCCTCCCTCCACGACGTGCAGGTCGTGCAGGATCACCCGCGGTACGGCCAACGCGGCGAGCCCGACCAGGGCCGGCCACGAGAACCCGAGAGTACGCCGCGCGGCGCTCATCGCTCGCCCCGTACCGGTGCGGTCTCCCGGGCGAAACGCAGCAGGGCGGTGAACGCCCGCGCGGAGGTCACCGCGCCACCGGCGAGGCGTACCCAGTGGCCGGCGACGAACTCCTCGGCGACCTGGCGCAGATACTCCGGGGAGTGCGTGCCGACCGGGTCGACGAACATGATCTCGTTGCGCGGCCAGAAGAACACCACGGAGAACAGGAACTCGCAGGCGATGAAGACCACCGCGGCTGCCGCGACGTACCACCGCAGTCGCCGATTGCGCCAGGTGAGGGCGGTCGCGGCGAGGCTGGTCAGCACGACCGAGGCGCCCAGCGGTGGGAAGTAGTCGCTCGGGCCGCCGGCGACCAGGAACTCGCGGGCCCGGTCCAGCGA
>NZ_JAGPXZ010001552.1:0-401 GCF_018070305.1 Micromonospora sp. M51
AGCCGAAGATGGCGCGTTCGGCGGCGGCCCGGTCGGCGCGGCGCGCCCCGGGGGCCCCGATCACGACCGCGAGCTCCGCCTCGTGCTCGACCTGCTTGGAGAAGATCGGCAGTCGGATGGCGTCCCGGGGGCCGATCACCGAGGTGGACGGCTTGAGGAAGAGCAGTGGCTCCTTGGGCACGTCGTTGCCGAGCTCGGCGGCGTGGTCGGCGTAGTTACGACCGACGCACACGACCTTGCTGGGCAGGATCGGCGACAGCAGCCGAACGTCGGAAAGGGCCCACCGGGCCCCACTGAAGGAGAGTTTGCCGAACGGGTGGCCCTCGATCTCGGCGATGGTCAGGCCCTGCGGCCCGGCCCCCGGTTCGCCTTCGACGGCACCGAACGACATTCCCTTGGCA
>NZ_JAGPXZ010001553.1:0-400 GCF_018070305.1 Micromonospora sp. M51
GACGCGGTCCTCGAACCGCACTGGGCCGAGCTGACGTCCGCGTACCGCCAGCAGGTGGCGGCTGCCAGTCAGCGGCTGGCGCAGCATGGCCTGGCCCGCCTCTTCTCGGGTCTGCACCCGGGGATCCGGTGGCGGGAGCCGGTGCTGGAGGTACACACGTGGTGGGACGGTGATCTCCCCGGCACCGGCCACGGGCTGATCCTGCTGCCCTCCCCGCTGGCCGGGCCACGGCCCCGGGTGCTGCTCCAGCAGGGTCATCCGATCCTGCTCGTCTATCCGGTGGTCATGCCCACGCTCGGGGCCTCCGCCGCCGCCGATTCCCTCGGTCGGCTGCTCGGCGTCACCCGGGCGCTGGTGCTGCGCCGGCTGGCGGCCGACGGCGGGTTGACCACCACCGTGT
>NZ_JAGPXZ010001554.1:0-400 GCF_018070305.1 Micromonospora sp. M51
CCGATACGTTCGTGCCCGACGCCAAGGGTGCCCGGCAGATCGTCGCCGCGGCGATCGCCGATGGCCGCAAATGGCTCGAGCCTGTCGAAATCAAGCATCTGCTCGAAACCTATGACATCGCGATGGTGCCGACTTATGCTGCGACGGACGTCGAGCAGGCGGTCGGCTACGCGAACGAGGTGTTTGCGCAAGGCTCGACCGTCGTGCTCAAGATCATGTCGCGCGACATCGTCCATAAATCCGATGTCGGCGGCGTCGTGCTGAATCTGACCACGCCGGACGCGGTGCGTACCGCTACCTCCGACATTCTCGCCCGGGCGAGGAAGCTGCGCCCCGAAGCCCGCATTGAGGGCGTCATCGTGCAGGCGATGGTCGTCAAGGTGAAAGCGCGTGAGCTGAT
>NZ_JAGPXZ010000185.1:0-9010 GCF_018070305.1 Micromonospora sp. M51
CCACCGATCAGGAGACCGGGGTACGCACGAAGGAGCCGCTGCGCACCCTCGGGCGGCACCGCAACGTCAAGCAGAAACTCCTCTTCGGACTGAACCTGGTGCCGATCGACAGTGGACCCCTGGCCGTGGGCGCCCCGATCGTCGTCGAGCCCTGACCCCGCCAGCAACCGGCAATCCGCACCCCCTCATCACCGTCCGTCGATGCTGTCTTAGCTTTGGCTTAGCCCGCTTGTCGGCACCCGCCAGAATCCGGCAGCATCGCCGTCGTGCCGGACGGAAGCGTTGTCGACATCACCATCGACCTGGACCATCCCCCAACGGACCGGCCGGCACCGTCGTCCGGCGCGAAGCCCTGGCTGGTCGCCACCGGCGTCACCGTCCTCGCGGCGACGCTCGGGCTCACCCTCGCCCTACGCTCCGGATCCACCCCGGCCTGCGCCGCCGGCCGGACGCTCGCCGCCGCGCCGCCCACCGGCAACGCCACGCACACCGGAAAGGCGACCTTCTACGACTCCAAGGGAGCCGGCGGCAACTGCTCGAACCCGTCCGCCCCGGCCAACCGGCTCTACGTCGCGCTCGGGCCGACGGAATACTCCGCCGGTGCCGCCTGCGGCGGATTCCTCGACGTCGTCGGCCCGAAGGGCACCGTCCGGGTGCTCATCATGGACCAGTGCCCGGAGTGCCAGCCCGGCCACCTCGACCTGTCCCGTGAGGCGTTCGCCCGGATCGCCGACCCGGTCCAGGGCGTCGTTCCGGTCACCTACCGCGCGGTCGTCAACCCCCCGCTGCCCGGACCACTCACCTTCCGGATCAAGGAGGGCGCGTCGCAGTGGTGGTTCGCCGTCCGGGTCGGCAACCACGGCAACCCGCTGCGGTCCGTCGAGGTCCGGCAGAGAGACAGCGACCCCTGGCAGCCGGCCGCACGGCAGGACTACAACTACTGGTTGATCGCCTCCGGCGTCGGGCCGGGTCCGTTCACCCTCCGGGTCAGCGACGTGTACGGCAACCGGGTCACCGTCGGCGGCATCCGGATGGCCCCGGGCCAGGTGCAGAACAGCACGGTCCGGATGTACGCACCCGGCGGCGCGGCGGCGGCCACCCGGCGTCCCGCCGCGTCGACCCGACCGCCGAGCAACCGACCCGCCGCCACGCCGACGCCGACCCGTCGCCCGGTCGAGGTCGCGAAGGCGAGCGCGCCGGCCACCGCCACGTCGACCACCAGTTCGGCCCAGGCGAACGCCCGTCGGTGCGTCGGCTGACCACTCAGTCGGCCACAGCCAGATCGAGCCACATCAGGATCTCGTCCCGGTCGTCATCGGGGGCCACCCGCAACGCGCCCGGCAGACGGCCGATCTCCCGATACCCGAGGCCGGCGTAGAACCTGTCCAACCCCAGCCCGTCGCGCACCGTGACGTGCAGCGCCTCGTGGCCGAACGCCCTGCCCAACCGGGCCGCCTCCGTCATCAGCGCCGCGCCGTAGCCGGCGCCCTGGGTGTCGGGGTGGACCATCACCCGCTTCACCACACACCAGTGCGTCTTGAGCGCGAACCGGTTGTCACCGAAGATCAGCATCGCCGCCAGCCGGTCACCGGCGTAGCCGACCAGCAGCCGATCCGGCCCGTCGGTGATGCCCGCGAAGGTCGGCTCGGCGATGACGTGCACGTCGGCGGTGCTGACCGGTGGCACGAAACCGACGGCGCCGCCGGCGTTGCTGACGTCCACCCAGAGGTCGACGATCTCGGCGCGCAGCTGCGGGGTCAGGTCGGGGTCGAGGACGAAGCGCAGACTCACGCCCGCCATCCTGACCCGATGACCAGGCCCGCGACCCACGACAGTGACGCGCCCAACAACAGTCCTGGCTCTGACCGAGCCAGGATCCGTCGTCATTCAATGGCGATGTGGGGCCGACGGGATTCGAACCCGCACTGGTGCGGACCTAAACCGCATGCCTCCTGCCGTTGGGCTACGGCCCCTTGAAGCTGAACTCCACCAGCGTCCACGGCCACTCCATCCGGCGCGGCAGTCGCCTGCCCAGTGGGAAGCCGGTGGGAGTAACCGCATCAGGATCGTAGACCACCTCGGGCGCAACGACCGCAGGCCGTCGCTGACCTGCGTAGGTGGAGGTCTGGCTGTGGCAATTAGGGCAGAGCAGACGGAGGTTGCGTGGTCGGTTGTCGAGAAAATCGCCATTGATGTGGTCGACGTGCAGCGTCAGTTTGGCGCCTTGCCACGTTGACCCCGTGCCACACACCTCGCAGGTCTCGGGTAGGCCGATTGTTGCCAGGGCGCGTTTGAGGCGGACTCCCGGGATTCGCCGAGAGTCGGGCGGCAGCACCACCAGCAGTTCCGTCGGGGACACCCGTCGCCACCGCACGCCTCGATTGTGTGCCTGACCGGTGAAGTGTGACGTGTCGATGCCGAACCGCTTGAGCTGCCGGCTGATGTGCGCGTGCGAGCCGCCGCTGACGCGTACGCCGAGCAGCCGCATCACCTCGGTGATGTTGCGGGCGGCGGCGGCAGCGGCGGCGAGCGCTTCGGGCGTGTACTTGTATCGAACCACTGACGGACCGTAGCGAACCGGTACGACAGGTCAGTCCAGGCCGAGGTCGCGGCGGAGTTTGGCGACGTGCCCGGTGGCCTTGACGTTGTAGAGCGCGCGTTCGATCTTGCCGTCGGCGTCGATCACGAAGGTCGAGCGGATCACGCCGGTGACGGTCTTGCCGTACAGCTGCTTCTCGCCGTACGCGCCGTAGGCGATCAGGACTGCCTTGTCCGGGTCCGACACCAGCGGGAAGGTGATCGCGTCGCGCTCGCGGAACTTCGCCAGCTTCTCCGGCTTGTCCGGGGAGATGCCGATGACCTCGTAGCCGGCGGCCTGGAGGGAGGCGAGCGAGTCGCGGAAGTCGCAGGCCTGCTTGGTGCAGCCGGGGGTCATCGCGGCCGGGTAGGCGTACAGGACGACCTTGCGGCCTCGCAGGTCGCTGAGGGAGAGCTGGTCGCCGGTGTCGGTGCCGAGGGTGAACTCGGGGGCGGGGTCACCGGGGGAGAGGCGGTCGGGCGCGGTCATGGCCCCGACCCTACCGCCGTGCCGGGGGGTGCCGCGCCGGCGACCAGCAGCAGGCGGTCGGGAAAGCCTGACCTGGAAAGGTGATCAAGCCCATGCCTTGTTGCCAGAGTCTGGCAACAACGAGGCTTGGGAAATAGGCTGACCCATGCCGGCCCGGTCGGGTCCGCTCAGGCGTGGGAGGTCGCGTGGAGACACTGGCGATGCACATCTCGAACGGGATCATCGACGGTCCCGTGGCAGCGGTCTTCGCTGCGCTCGCTCTGGCCGCGCTGACCGTCTGCGTTCTGCGCGGTCGACGGGACCTGGACGACCGACTGGCCCCGATGGCCGGCCTGGTGGCGGCCTTCATCTTCGCCGTCCAGATGCTCAACTTCCCGATCTTCACGGCCGGTGTCAGCGGGCACCTGCTCGGTGGCGCGCTCGCCGCCATGCTGGTCGGCCCGTGGGTCGGCGCGCTCTGTGTGGCAGTGGTGCTCGTCGTGCAGGCGCTGATCTTCGGCGACGGCGGCGTGGCGATGCTCGGCCTCAACATCACGAACATGGCGTTGCTCGGCACTGCCGCTGCGTACGCGCTGATCGCGCTGCTGTTGCGGGTGCTGCCCCGCACGCGGGCCGGCCTGGCCGTGACCGCGTTCGTCGCCGCGATGCTCAGCGTGGTCGTCGCCTCGCAGGGCTTCGTCCTGCAGTACTGGCTCGGCGGCACCACCGACCTGGGCGGCAACCTGGCCGGGCTGGCCGGCACCATGGCCGGCGTCCACCTGCTCATCGGCATCGGCGAGGGCCTGATCACGGCGACCACCGTGCTCACCGTCGCGAAGGTGCGCCCCGACCTGGTGTACGCGCTGCGTTCCCTGCGTACGCCCGCCGTCCCCGTCGTCCCGGTCGCCGGAGGTGTCCGATGAAGAACCGCTCCTGGGCCTTCCTGGCCGGCGGCCTGCTGGTCGCCCTGCTGCTCGCTGGTGTGGTCAGCAACTACGCCTCGTCGCACCCGGACGGGTTGGACTCGTCACTGCTCAAGGGCTGCACCGTCGACGCCGACGACAACATCGTCGGCGGGAGCTGCCCGGCGCAGCAGGCCCGCGACCACGAGTTGGCCGACAGCCCGCTCGCCGACTACGCCGTCCGCGGTGTGCAGAACAGTTTCGTCTCCACCGGCCTGTCCGGGGTGCTCGGTGTGCTGGTGACCTTCGCGATCGGCGCCGGCGGGTTCTGGCTGCTCCGCCGCCGGGGCACCACGCCGACCGACGGTGCCGCGCCGACGCCCACGCCCACCGACGGTGACGCGGCGGTGCCCACGCCCACCGACGGTGATGCGACAGCGTCGCGCGCCGGCACGGCCAGCTGAGCAGGGGTACGCGGATGGGTGCCGGTCACGGGCACGTGCTGTACCGCGAGTCGGACTCGCCGGTGCACCGGCTCCCGCCCGAGGTCAAGATCGTGGCGATGGTGGTCTTCACCATCGCCGTGGTGGCCACCCCGCGCGAGGCGTTCTGGGCCTTCGGCGCGTACGCGGTGCTGGTGGCCGTGGTGGCGGCGCTGGCCCGGGTGGGGCCACGGTGGTTGCTCAGCCGAGCGTTGATCGAGCTGCCGTTCGTGCTGTTCGCCGTCGCCCTGCCCTTCCTCGGCAGCGGCGACCGGGTCGAGGTGCTGGGTCTGCGGCTGTCCGAGGACGGGCTGCACGGCGCGTGGAACATTCTGGCCAAGGGCACCCTGGGGGTGCTCGCCTCGCTGCTGCTCGCCGCGACCACCACCACCCGGGACCTGATCGTGGGGCTGGACCGGCTGCACTGCCCGCAGGTGCTCACCCAGATCGCCACGTTCATGCTGCGCTACCTGGACGTGCTGGTGGGCGAGGCCCGGCGGATGCGGGTGGCCCGGATCTCCCGGGGCGACGACCCGCGCTTCCTCTGGCAGCTGCGTGGCTTCGCCGCCGGGATCGGGGCGTTGTTCCTGCGCGCCTTCGAGCGCGGCGAGCGGGTCTATCTGGCGATGCTGTCCCGGGGTTACACCGGGCGGATGCCGGCCGTGTGGCAGGGCGAGGGTGCGGCGAGCGCCGGTCAGTGGCTGGTCGCGGCTACCGTGCCGGTGGTGGCGGCCTCCATCGCCGCCACCGCCGTCGTCCTGTCATGATCGGTGTCGTGCAGACCGCTGTCTCGCTCGACGTTCGGGGTGTTCGCTACGCGTACCCGGACGGGCACGTCGCCCTGCAGGGGGTTGACCTGGTCGTGCCGCGCGGCGACCGGGTGGCGCTGCTCGGGCCCAACGGCGCCGGCAAGACCACGCTGGTGCTGCACCTCAACGGCATCCTCAGCCCGACCGAGGGGAGCGTGAGCGTCGGCGGGCTGACTGTCACACCGGATCGGGCCACCCTGGCCGAGGTGCGTCGCCGGGTGGGCATCGTCTTCCAGGACCCGGACGACCAGTTGTTCCTGCCCACGGTGGCGGAGGACGTGGCGTTCGGGCCGGCGAACCTGGGTCTGCGGGGGGCCGAGTTGGCCGCCCGGGTGGACGAGGCGCTCGCCGCGGTGGGGATGGGTGAGCAGCGGGACCGGGCCCCGCAGCACCTGTCGTTCGGGCAGCGCCGCCGGGTGGCGGTGGCCACGGTGCTCGCCATGCATCCGGAGATCCGGGTGCTCGACGAGCCGTCGTCGAACCTGGACCCGGCGGCCCGTCGTGAGCTGGCCGAGATCCTGCGCGGTCTGCCGGTGACCCTGCTGATGGTCACGCACGACCTGCCGTACGCGGCGGAGCTGTGTGAGCGCTCGGTGATCCTGGACGGCGGCCGGATCGTCGCCGACGCCCCCACCAACACGCTGCTCAACGACCCCACCCTGCTGGCACGGCACCGCCTGGAACTGCCCTACGGGTTCACCCCGCAGCCGTAGACCCACTCTCGGCGGGCTCGACCCGTGGTGCGGCCGCAGTGCTGCGGGAGGCGGCGTGCAGGCGCAGGATGCCGGCGGCTGTCGCGCCGGCGCCGGTGAGCAGGAAGAGCGCCACCAGCTCGCGGGCGGTCGTCGGCGGCCAGGGCACCGGGGCGATGGCGCGGGCGAACACGGCGGCGTTCGCCGCTCCGGCGAAGAGCGCCAGGCATGCCCCGGCGAGCGCGACCACGAAGTCGGCGGCCGGGCGGCGGCGTAGCGCGTACCAGCCGGCGGATATCGCGCCGAGGCCGGTGAGCAGGGACCAGATCTGCCCGGACAGCAGCCCGACCAGCACGCCACCGACGCCCTGGGCGCCGGCGTCCAACTCGCGTCCCACCGGGTAGCCGACGGCCAGCGCGCCGCCGACCATCAGCAGCACGCCCAGCGCGGACAGCGCGCGGGCGCCGGCCGGGGCGGTGGCGGGGAGCAGGCCGAGCGCGCCCACCGCGAGCAGCCCCACGATGGTCACCGCCCACCAGGTGTACGCGTCCGGTGGCGGCACCCAGTCCAGCGTGCCGCCGATCGCCACCGGGTCGGTGCCGTCGCGCAGCGGGATGCTCCAGTTCCGGACCCGGTGTTCGCGCTCCGGTGCGGCGCGGACGGCGGCCGGTGGAGCGGACTCCTGCCACAGCGCGCGCTGGTCGTGCCATCGTGCCGTGGTGCCGTCGGCGATCCGCCGCCAGACCGGTGCGGCGGCCGGGTCGGCCTCGGCCGGGAGCGCGGTCTCCCCGGTGATGGTGCTGTTGAGGTACGTGGCGGGGGAGCGGCTGTTCTCGAAGACCCCGTCCGGGCCGACGCGCAGGTACGGCTCGCCGGAGTAGCCGATGACCTCGATGGTGCGGCCGGTGTGGTTGGTCAGCTCCAGTCGGGCACCCGCCTCGATGACGCGTACCTCAAGTCCTGGCCGCGCCGGTGCGACGCCGGTGGTCCGGGTGCGGTAGTCGGTGCCGTCCGGGGCGTCCGCGCCGTGCGCGGCGGCGGGCGCCGCGCTGATCACTGTCGCGAGGCCGGCCGCGGCCGCGACCAGGCCGGCGCGGCCCAGCAGGGTACGGATCACTTGCCGGCCGCCGCCACGGCTGCGGTGAGCGCGTCCGGGGTGGGGTTCTCGACGGCTTGACCGTTGACCCTGACGGTCGGCGTGCCGGTGACGTTGTTCCGGCTGGCGTCGTCGGTGACGTGTTCGGTCCACGTCCGGTACGTCTGGTCCTTCACGCAGGTGCCGAAGGAGCCCCGGTCGAGGCCCACGCTGGTGCCGATGTCGATCAGCTGGTCGTCGGTGAGCCCGGCGCTGCCCTCGGGTGGCTGTTGGGCGAAGAGCGCCTTGGCGTACTCGTGGTACTTGCCGCCGGCCGCGGCGCAGCCGGAGGCGGCCGAGGAGCGGGTGGAGTACTCGGTGGTGGAGAAGCGGTTGAGGTACGCGACCGGGTGGTAGACGACAGTTGCCTTGTTCTCGGCCACCAGTTGTTCGAGCGTCGACCCGCTGGTCTGCTCGAACTGCTTGCAGGCCGGGCAGAGAAAGTCCTCGTAGACGTCGACGGTGACCGGGCCGTTGCCGGTGACGATGCCCGTGCCGGCGCTGTTGGCGCCGGGCGGGGTGGTGAAGTCGTCGGAGCGCTGGTTGGACCAGACGGCCCAGCCGACGACGCCGGCGATGACCAGGACGACGACAGCGGCGGCGGAGACCCAGATCGTGCGGCGGCGACGCCGTTCGCGGGCCAGTTGCTCGCGGACCACCCGGGCGGCGTCCCGCTGCCCCTTGCGACTACTCATCCTCGTCCTCCACAACGGGTTCGCCGGACAACCACCCGTCCACCGATACCGGCGTACGCGGCCAGATCAGCAGAAATCCGGCTAGAACCAAGAATCCCAGGTCCCGGAGGATCTCCGGGAGGTAACTGGGTGCCTGCCCGGCCGCCAGCTGCCCGCCGCTGCCGAAGCAGCCGCAGTCGATGGCCAGCCCCCGCGACCAGGCCGAGGCGATCCCCGCGATGAAGACCACCAGCAGTGCGGCGGAGACCCCGGCGACGAGCCGGGTGGCCAGACCGAGCAGCAGCAGCACGCCCAGTGCCAGCTCGACGAAGGGCAGGGCCGCGCCGATCACTGTCGCCACGTCGGACGGCAGCACCTGGTAGGCGTTGACCGCCCGTCCGGAGGCGGCGAGATCGCTGACCTTCGACGCGCCGGCGACCAACCAGACGGCGGCGAGGCCGAGTCGGGCGGCGATGCCGAGCCAGGGGCGGACCACTGGCCACCGGCCGCCCCGGGTGGAAGGTGTCACGCTCATTTGTCGTCCCGTCCGCGCCGGAAGTTCCACTGTCAGCCGGTCAGGGCGTCGCCGACCGCCTCGACCAGGTCGTCGCGGGCCCGGGCGACCCGGGAACGGATGGTGCCCACCGGCACCCCTTCGACGGCGGCGGCCTCGGCGTACGACAGGCCGAGCAGTTGGGTGAGCACGAACGCGGAGCGCCGCTCGGGACCGAGGCGGCGGACCAGGTCGGCGGCGCCGAGCTGGCCGGCCGGGTCCGGGTGCGGTCGATCGGTGTACGCGTTCGCCGTCAGTCGCTCGTCGAGCCGCCGACGCCGGATGACAGTGCGTAGGTGGTCGGCGCAGGCCCGCCGGGCGATGCCGAGCAGCCAGGTGCGGGCGCTGGAGCGACCCTCGAACGCGGGCAGCGCCCGAAACGCCCGCAGGTAGGTCTCCTGGGTCAGGTCGTCGGCGCTGTCCGGGTCGACCAGGGCGGCGGCGAACCGCCAGACGTCGGCCTGGGTCAGCCGGACGAACGCCGCCTGGGCGGTGGGGTCACCGTCGCGGGCGATCAACGCCCACCCGGTTGCCGGGTCCCGGGCGACGTCGTCGACCGGCTCCGCCGGACCGGCGGCACCGGAGTCACGCGGGACAGGGATCACGACACACCAGGTTACGCGGCACCGGGCGACGCGTCAGGGTCGTTCGGCCCTTGGATGGTCTGCGCCACGTCGGGAACTTTTCCCCGACCCGGGCCGACTACCCGTTCATGAC
>NZ_JAGPXZ010001555.1:0-399 GCF_018070305.1 Micromonospora sp. M51
CAGATCCAGCACCCCGCGCAGCGAGCCGTCCTCGCCGGTCGCGCCGTGCAGTGCGATCACCACCGCGTCCGGCGGGTCGGCCGCGAGCGCCGGCAGCAGCGCCACGTCCGCGTCGCGCAGCTCGGCCTCCACGCCGACGGCGCGCAGCGCGTCGAGCACCCGACGACCGGAGCGCAGCGACACGTCCCGTTCGTAGGAGAGGCCGCCCGCGAGCACCACGACGCGGAGGTCGGCCGAGACGGCGGATTCGGTCACGAGGAGATGCTCGACGGTCGTACCCATGCCGGCATCATGCCAAGTCGGGCCCGGGCACGTCGGAACCGGCCCGGCCGCGCCGGCCGGCGGCGCCACCCACGGCGCCGAAGACCCGGCGCATGGCGATCTCCTGCTCCATCACAC
>NZ_JAGPXZ010001556.1:0-399 GCF_018070305.1 Micromonospora sp. M51
GCTGCAGGGTGAGCGCCTTGCGCACGTCGGCGTACACCCGACCCGGCCGGGACTGCACCTCGGCGAAGAATCGACCGGTCCAGGCCGCCAACTCGTCCGGCGCGACCAGGTGCTCGTCCAACTCCCCGGCGAGCGCCAGCACCGCGTCGGTGATGGTGCTCGGCATCCGGTCCACCTCGGACATGTCGCCGTCGTAGTTGCGCACCAGCAGGTCCACCAACTGCCAGCGGGACGCTTCGGTGAGCAGCCGGGTGGACGGCTCGTAGCCAGCCCGTAGCCCGTGCTCGGTGACGATCCGCCCCGCGTACGAGTGGTAGGTGGAGACGGTGGGCTCACCGGCGAGCGGATCGTCCATCGGGTCCCGCCCCTGCCGGCCGACGCGGCGGATCAGCTGGTCGA
>NZ_JAGPXZ010000186.1:0-8895 GCF_018070305.1 Micromonospora sp. M51
CGACCGGGTACGCGCAAGTGTGTCGGTGTCGACCTGGGGATGGGTGGTGACGGTGCCCTGGGTCTGCAGTGCGTTGAGGTACTGCGGCCACTGGGTGAGCACGTAGTCCGACGGGCTGTGGCACTCGGTGTCGGGATAGGGCCCGCTGCCGTTGTAGATCTCGCAGTAGACGCCGACCGGCCGGGTCGTGGTGACACTGCGCACGTCCTGCCAGGTCTCACTGCCGCCCTGCTTCACCTGGTGGCGCAGAGTGATCTTCAGGTCGCCGGAGTAGATCTCGTACTTGGGCCTGATGGTCTCCTTGACGTTGACGAAGTCGCCCTCGATACAGGTGCGCAGCGTCGGCCGGTAGCCGGGCGGCGCCGCGTAGGCCAGCAGGTCGTAGTAGGCGGGCAGGTCCGAGTTGCGCAGCGTGGCGGGGACCGACCAGGCGGGCATACCGATGTCGCCGACCCGGCAGGGCGTCAGGCCGGGCGCGTCCGGGATCTGCGCCGCCGCGGGCAGCGCCTGGTCGGGGGCACCCCGCAGGTCGTCCGTCCGGTCGTTGCCGGCGGCCGGGTAGGCCGGATCGGTCTGGTTCCAGCGGACGGCGCGCCCCACGTCGTCGAGCGCGTCGGACCACCCGTCGAGAGCGGCCCGGTAGTCGCCGACGAGCCGGGTGAACAGCTCGTTGGTGACACCACCGGCGCCCGGGTTGCTGAACTGCCGCACCCGCTGGTTGACCCGATTCCCCGCGTCGAGGGTGCCGGCGGTGTGCTCCGCCGTGACCGCCGCCGCGAACTGCGGATTCTCGAGCTGCATGACGAGGTTCGCGCGGGCACCGATCAGCCAGGCGGACGGGTTCGCCACGCCGCTGACCGCCTGGTCGCCGGTGGCCGGCCGCAGCGGAACGCCCTTGGCCGCCGCCCACCCGGCGAGGTAGTCGATCGCGCCGTTGGGCAGATGGAGGTCGAGGACGCTGACCGGGTTCGCGGTCGACGTGCCCGCGGGCACCACGAACGGGGCCTTCTTCGCGGCCGTCGTCGCGAACGTCCGGGTCGGCGAGTCGACCTCGTCGAAGTACTCGGCCACCGACCCGATCGCGCCACCGTCGACGCGGACGGCCCGGTGCAGGTAGCGGTCGGTGGCGTCGTCGACGTCGTCCGCGGCCAACTGTTCGAAGGCAGCCTGGTTGGCCAGCGCCATCTGGTCGATCTTCTGATCCATCGTGTGGAGCTGGTCCCCGATCACGCCGAGGATCCGCTTGACCTCCCTGACGTCCTGGCCCAGCAGACCGAGCTGGGTGCTCAGGCCGTCGTACATCGCGGTGAGTTTCGCATCGACCCGGTCGAATCGGTCGCCGATTCCCTCGGCCATCCGCCGGACCTGCTCGCTGAGGCCCTTGATCTGCTTGCTGATCATCTGATCCGGCGACTCCTGGCCCATGAACAGCGGCAGCAGGGCCATCGCGGCACCGATGAAGTTGCCGGTCAGCGAGAGGGCGGCGGCGGCCGACGCGGCGCCGGTGAGCTGACCCGAGGCGATCGTCATCTCGTAGGAGATCACCGAGGTCACCGATTTGACCAGCGCGTCACCGACCGTCTTGACGGTCTTGGCGAACTTCGGGTCGTAGATCCCCCCGATGTCGCCGAGGACCACGGTCAGCAGGCTGCCGGCCTCGCTGACCAGCTTCTTGGCGTCCTCGGCCGACTTCTTGGCCGCCGCCTCCTCCGCCGCAGTCGGCTTGGCGCCCTCGATCGGGAACTTCGCGTTGAGGGCGGTCGCGGCGGTGATCCGGTCGTTCGCCAGCGCCTCCAGCGCCTCGAACTGCGCCTGCACGGCCGTGCGTACGGCAGCGGAGAACGCCGCCTCGTCGTCCTTCTTGGCCAGGATGCCCGGCAGGTCGACCCGGCTCGCGAACGCCGGTAGGGCCATCAGGTCCTGCGCCGGGGTGTCCAGCCGGACCGACAGGCGCGCCGCGTAGGTGCCGTCCCACGCCGTGCGCAGCCCCGCGTCGGTTGACGCCGCCCGGTGCAACCGCTTCCACGCCCCGGCGAGCCGCCCCGGCGCCGACACCTCCCACAGGAAGTTCTGGCTGCCGGTACGCACCTGCTCAGTCGGCGTGACCACCGCACCAAGTTCCTCCCCCGTGGTGGCGGTCAGCAGGGCGCGCAGGCTGGACCCGCGCACCTCGGCCCGGTCCAGCGCGGCCTGCGCCGGGTCCTGGTCGACAGGGACCGCGAGCAATCCCGCGGCGGCGGCCGCGAACGCGGCGAGCCCCTCGGACGACCCGACGCCGGACACAGCCGCCCGCACGGCCGCGTCGGTGCGTCCGAAGTGGCGGACCACCTGCGTGCCGTCCACGTTCGGATGGGCCGCTCGCCAGTCGACGATCTCCGCCGCCACGACGGCGTCGACCACGCCCGCGACGCCGGTCGTGCGCGACTGCACCGCTGCGGCATACAGACTGTCGTGCAGGGCAGCCTCGTCGATCGGAACCGGCGCGGCGTAGCCGGGCACCGCGTACGTCGACACCGCCACGACGACCCCGACGGCCGCGGCACCCACGCGCCTGCGGATTCTGCCTGGTCTCACCTGCGAACCTCCCTCATCTCCCCCTGTGGTCACGGCGCCGTGACCCCGCCGCTCAGCGACTCCGAGGTGATCTCGCCGACTCTGCTGTTCACGAGCACCTGGAAATGGGTGTTGGCGTCCTGGTCGGAAAGCACCAGCGACATCCGTCCGGTACCGGGCTGCGCCGCGACGACGAAGGACTCACTCATCGGCTCCTGCCAGGAGTAGTTGCCCTCCCAGTGCCGACGCAGGTAGCTGAGCGTGACCAGGTAGGACGTCTCGTCGGTCGCGTTGTCGGTCCAGCCCAGTCGTAGGATGCTGCGGTTGTAGGCGCTCTCGGCCGTCGACACCAGGTCGGTCGGCTTCGACGGCCGGGAGCTGACGCAGCCCAGCGGCACGGCCGACGCCACCGGTGTGCTGCCGTCGGGCACGTTGCGTGCGGTCGCGCACAGCCGGCGGACCGGCCCGGTCGGCGGGACGACGACGGTGTGGGTGAACCCGAGGGGCCCGGCCGGCAGCCAGGTCCGGAAGTCGCTGGCCGGCTTGGACGCGACCAGGGCTCCGTCGAAGGTGATGTCCACGGTGACCGGCCACCCGTTGCTGTCGGCGGCCCAGCCGGTGATGCCGAGGACACCGTTGTTCTGCGGCCCGGTGGCCTGGGCGGCTCCGGTGGGTGCCTTGTCGGTCGGCGTCGGTGGTGGCGGTGGTGGCGGGGGCTCGCAGCCCAGCGGATTGGTTTCACAGATCGGAACAGCGCCGGCCGCGCCCGGGGTCGTCAGCACTCCGAGCGTCGTGAGGAGGGCTGCCGCCCCCGCAAGCGTGCGTTTCATACGAGGATCAGGCCAGCAGCGACTTGGTGGCCACTTGGCGGCGACTTTGTGCGCCCACCGACGCGTCGGGGTCAGCGACTCCCAGACCGAGCCTCGACCGCGCTCATGGCGACTCGTCCCGCCATGATCTTCCCCTGCCCCCGTCCGCTCCCCGGGGGCAACGCGGCATTCACCAACCGCCCCTGAGCACTTGGGATATGAACCAGTCCCTGGACCCTACCGTCGGAGGTGCTCGTCATGACGACCCCAACTCCCCCCGTGGCCCCGACCCAGACCCGCTACCCATGGCGCGCGACGCTGCGTACCGTGGCGGCCGCCGGCCTCGGCGCGCTGTCACTGCTGCCGGTCGCCGCCGCGACGGCCGGCGTGGACACCCTGCCGGCTGTCGCGCAGGCGATCGTCGTCGCCGGCGCGATCACCCGAGTCCTCGCGCTGCCCGGTGTGGACGCCTGGCTGCGGCAGTACGTGCCGTGGCTCGCCGCTGCTCCCAACCTGCTCCCCCAAAACCGGGGTTCGCACCGGGCCATAGCAACACTCCTGACAGTGCTCGGCGTCGCCGGCCACCACCGCAGAGACCTGCTTTCCCAGAACAGATCGCCTGCGCCGGCGTAGGGCTGCCAGGCAGGGCTTGGTCTCGGTCACTGGCCGCTCGTGTGGCTCCGCACGGTGCAGACGTCTGATCCGCAACACGTTCCGGCTCACCTCCCTCAAGTACTGGGACGCGCCGCGCTCAGCCACGACATCACGTCGATCTACCACGCCGCAATGCACCGCGCCCTGGCCAGAATCACCCGGCTTCTCCAGCAACACGACACCACTATCCCGCCTGCCACCCAGCCGCCCGCCGCGCTCGCAGCCCTTCGCGACCGCGTCGAAGCCCGATCAACACCACCTTCGGAACCCACATAGGCGAGTTAATCTTCGGCATCCCCTCAGGCTTGTTCCTACCTTGGATACGAAGGCCGTTGCGCTTACGAACCCAGAAGCATCACGATGCGCCTGGGACGATCGTGTACGACGACCGCCCCAGGCGCATCTGCCACTAACTGCTGCTGGTCGGCGCGGGGCTCGCCTCGTCGGGGCCGAAATTCGACTCAACCCCATCCCCCCGGGTAACCCCAACGATGACGCCGATTACGGTGCAACAGGGCAGCGTCGCTGGAGACCATCACGTCGAGCAGGCTGGCGCCTCGCCGCTGCAGCAGACGCGCGGTGAGGGTGGGGGTCAGGGAGAGGCTGACCGCGGCTAGCAGGATGGCCGCGAGCACCGGCGTCCACAAGTGACCTCCGGTGATGGTGCCGATGATGCCGGGGAGAATGGCGCCCAGCAGGACCACGGGGAAGATCGTCATTTGTCCACCGGTCGGATCGCCTGCTCGTTGTCCAGGGTAGCGGCGATCGCGGGCATCGGTGCCGACAGCCGGCATCAGGAGCGCGATCAGCGGTGCCACGGCGCAGGCCACTGCGGCTGCGGCGATGGCGCCGCTGATGGCGACGACGCCCAGCGGAGAGCGGGTCACGGCCCACAACACGGCCGCCAACACGATCGACGGTACGCCGAATAACAAGAACCATGCCGCCATCCGGCCGCGTACGTCAGCCTGAAGGGCGCCCGGTGTGGTGAGCAGCTGCCACAGGGCCGTGCCGTCCAGGGCGTAGGTGTTGACCGCGACCATCGCGCCGAACACCGCCGCCGCGGAACCCACGAGGGGCAGCGCCCAACTCCAGTCGGTGACCCCGATGATGAGCGCCATCAACAGCGGGGTCAGCCAGGCACTACGCAGTTCCACACCGCGCGCGGGATCCCGCGACCAGGTGGCCAGCTCTCGCGAGACGACAGCGGACACCTGCGGCGTCGTGACCGGAAGCGACAGCCCACGACCCGGTGCGTGAGGGCGTCGCGGCGTCACGAGGCGAGGTGGGCGGCGTAGGGCCCGCGCTGTCAGGGTGGTCCAGCCCATGTGCAGCAGTGCACCCAGGGCCAGGAGGGCCATCAGCGGCACGACGACCGCTTCCGTCCCGGCGTTGTCACGGGCGGCGATCGCGGCGCGGTACCCCCATCCCGTGGGCAGGAGGGCGAGCACGTCGATGATCGGCGCGGGTAGCTGCCCGAAGGTAGGGAGGACCAGGGTGGTGTCGCTCTGACCGAGGCGGGGCAGCAACCAGGCCGCGATCGGCACCCAGCCAGCGAACGACAGCGCGAGCATGACGGCGGTCTGGGTGGCGGCCAGCCTCATCCCGGCCCGGGTCTGCAACAGCCAGGCCGCGATCACCGCCACCGTCTTACCCGCCCAGACCAGCAGATACAGCTGTGCCACCATCGCCACCGCGCCGATCGTGGCCGCCGTCAGGCCGCCCGGTGCGGCCAGCACGACCAGGGACGACAGACAGGTCAGCGTGACCAGGGGGCCGACGCCCAGCAGCTCGGTCCAGGACAAGGCCCGAGCCGCGCGCCATGGCCGCAGCGGATAGCCGCGTAACCAGTCGCGCGAGATGACCGACGGATCGTGGCGTGGCTGGGTCAGAGGGCCGAACAGCCACATGCCTCCCCATCCGGTGAGCGCCACGGCGATCCAGCCTTCGTGGAGCAGTCCGCGGTTGGCCACCGCTGCGCCGACGACCACCAACGCGGCCAGGGCCATACCGGTGACCAGGCTGAATCCGCGCTCGTTGTGCGGGCCGTTGCGAAGCAGGCGTAGCTTCAGCGCGAACAGGGCTCGGGTCATGTCAGCCACCTCAACGGGCGGACCGGATCGGCGCCGACCAGCTCGACGAAACGTTCGTTGAGCGTCCCGTTCGCTGCCACCTCGTCTACCGGCCCCTCGACCAACACCCGGCCACCGGCCACCAACGCCACCCGGCGGCAGTTTCGTTCGACGAAGTCCATCATGTGGCTCGACATGACCACCGTGCCGCCGGCGGCGACGTACTGTGTGAGCACCTGTTCGATGGAGCGGGCCGAGACCGGGTCGATTGCCTCGAACGGCTCGTCGAGGACCAGCACCCGGGGGCGGTGCAGCATCGCCAGCGCCAGATTGATCTTCTTGCGCATACCGGTGGAATACTCCACGATCAGCGCGCGTGGAGTAGCGTCGAGGCCAAGGATCTCCAGCAGGTCCTCGGCGCGGACCCTCCAGCTGTCATCCAGCCCACGCAGCCCGGCGCTGTACCGCAGCACCTCGGTGGCGGTCAGCCGTTCGGGTAGCGACAGCCCGTCCATCATGATTCCGAGCTGGGCGAGCGCGGCTTGCCGATCGGTTCGCAGGTCATGACCGGCGATCCTGACCGTGCCGGAGGTCGGCTCCCGCAACCCGCACATGGCCATCAGCGTGGTGGTCTTGCCGGCCCCGTTCGGGCCGACGATGCCGTAACACATTCCCGCTGGGATGCTCAAGCTGACCCGGTCGACGGCGAGTACAGCGCCGAAACGCTGGGTGAGGTCAGTTACCTCAACGGCTGGGACAGTGTAATCGAACACTTGCATCGTCTCTTTCCGGCAAGGAACGGCAGACCGGTCAATTCGGCCGCACTATTCGTCGATCAGGCCGCGGATCTCGTCCATGCGACAGGACGTCGAAGCGGGTTGCCGGAGCAGCGCATACACAACGAAATGCGCTGGCCGCCGAGCGGCCATCTCAGTGACGGCACGCCAGCAGTCGCCCGCTGCTACAGCAGAGCGACGTTCGTTCGGCTCCGCTACCACACGACCAGTTCACCGTTCTGTGCAGTCAGATGAGCTATCACTCGGCGGTGTGCGTGAGGATGGCGACGGCCAGTTCCTCGTGCACCTCCGGCGGAAGCGTATGCCCCATGCCCGCCGTGATCATCAGCCGCGCTCCCGGGATCTGCTCGGCGATGATCGCGCCGTGACCCGGCTTGACCGGCTCGTGGCTGCCCTCGATGACCAGCGTGGGCGCCTTCAGTTGGTGCAGCACGCCCACCGGCTCGAAGTCCGGGCTGGCCGCAGCGGCCAGCCGGTGGTTGGCCACCGCCGTCAGGTCGCGGGCCCGGTCGTAGAGTCGTTCCTGTAGCCGGCGCGCCGCGTCCCCGTCGAACGGCAGCCCGGTGCCGTGCAGCACGCGCTGTTCGGCGATCATGCTGTTGATCTGGGTGCGCCGGTCCTCGGGCGGTGCGGCGGTCATCAGCGCCCGGTAGAAGGCCACGAACTCCGGCGTCGGCTCGGGCAGGCTGTCCTCGGGCTGCGGCTGCCCCAGCAGAGCCCGCAGGATCACCTGACCTTCACCGCCGCCGAGCGGCGAGGAGGCGATGACGGTCAGTGAGCGCACCCGCTCCGGCTGCTCCACCGCGACGAACTGGCCGAGCAGCCCGCCGGCCGAGTGGCCGACCAGGTGGGCGCTCTCCAGGCCGTGGGCGTCCAGCACGCGGTACACGTCGTTCTTGATGTCGTTCCCCGTGTACGGCTGTGCCGCGAAGTCGACCGTGCCCGACATGCCGGTGTCACGGTGGTCGTACCGGATCACCCGGCGGCCTCCGGCGACAAGGCGGCCGACGAACTCGTCCGGCCACAGAACGCCCTGCGACATCGACCCCATGATCAACAGGATCGGCGCATCTGTGACGGCGCCGAACTCTTCACTCCAGATGTTCACCTCAGTCATGTCTCAGAGCATGTCCTCTTCCGCTGCGGGCGCCTTCTGTAGAACTACTAGTCGCGCCAGTTCCGTGCGGGAGCCGATGCCCAGCTTCGGGTAGATCTTGTACAGGTGGTACTCGACCGTGCGAGGGCTCAGGAACAGCTGGGCGGCGATCTGCTTGCTCGACAACCCGTCGGCGACCAGGCCCGCGATGCGCAACTCCTGCGGGGTCAGCGCGTCCAGCACGGCCGAGCCCGGGGCCGGCCCGCTCTCGCCCGCCGCCCGCAGCTCACCTTGTGCGCGCCTCGCCCACGGCTTCGCGCCTGCCCGCTCGAACGTCTCCCACGCCATCCGCAGATGCGCCCGCGCGTCGCCCGGCCGCTGCGCTCGGCGCAGGCGCTCGCCCAGCAGTAGAGCCGTCCTGGCCTCCTCGAACGGGTTGGTGTGCAGCCGCAACGCCTCGCCGAAGGCGTCCTCGGACGACTCGGCCAAGCCCCGGCAACGGGCCAGCAGGGCGCGCGACTCGGACGTCGCGGCGTACGCCGACCATCGCTCGTACGCCTCGAGCGCCGCCCGCGCACCCACCTCGTCGCCCGCGCCCAGGGCGGCCTCGACGCGATCCGGCGCCGTCCGCCACACCACGGTGGGATGCCCGACACCCGGTCCCGCCTCGGCGATGGCCGTGAAGCGGTCATGCGCCGTCGCGTAGCGTCCAAGGCACAGGTCGAGCAGCGCCAGCGCGTACGCGGCGACCCCTGCCCGCAGACCTACCCGGTGCGGTATGGCGATGGCCAGCGCCTCGCGGGCCTGCCGTTCACAAATCTCCTCCTCGCCTCGCAGCGCCGCCAGGACCGCCAGGTTGGCCAAGTGCGCGGCCACGGTGTTCTCATAGCCGGCCTCGCGGGCCAGTTCCAGGC
>NZ_JAGPXZ010001557.1:0-394 GCF_018070305.1 Micromonospora sp. M51
GCCGTCGAAGACGCGGACGGCTTCTTCCCCGCGAGGGATCGAGGTCAGCACGGGGCCGAAGAAGGCCACGTCGTCGATGACGACCGTCGGGGTGCCGAGGTCCTCGCCCACCAGCTGCTGCGCGCGAGCGGTGCTGGCCCGCAGGTGCGGGTCGAGGTCGCTGCGCTGGGCGGCGTCGGCGAGGTCGGCGGGCAGGCCCGCTTCGGCCAGGGCCTGCGGGACGACGGTGTCGAAGTCCTTGTCGCCGGCGTCGTGGATCCGGCGGCCGAGCGCCGGGTACAGCAGCGCGAGGGCGGCGGCGCCGTGTTGCTCGGCCGCCGCCACGCAGACCCTGGCCGGCCCCCACGCCCGGTCGTTGAATTCGCGGTACCACGGCTCCAGGTCGCGATGCTCG
>NZ_JAGPXZ010001558.1:0-394 GCF_018070305.1 Micromonospora sp. M51
TTCTCGGTCGACGGGGACCTCGCCCCACTGGCTCGGCTGCACTCCGTGGCCCGCCGGCACGGCGCGTTGCTGCTGGTCGACGACGCGCACGCGCTCGGCCTCACTGGGCCGGCCGGAGCGGGCGCGGTCGCGGCCAGCGGGCTGGCCGGCGAGCCGGACGTGGTGGTCACCGCCACCCTGTCGAAGGCGCTCGGTGGCGCGGGTGGTGTCGTCGCCGGCCCGGCCGAGTTCGTCCGGCACCTGATCGAGACCGGGCGCACGTTCATCTTCGACACGGCACTGCCGCCGGCGGTTGCCGCCGGTGTGCACGCCGCGTTGCGGCTCGCCCAGGCCGGTGACGACCTGCGCGCCGAGTTGTCCGACCGGGTGGCGCTGGCGGTCGGTCGCCTGCGGG
>NZ_JAGPXZ010001559.1:0-394 GCF_018070305.1 Micromonospora sp. M51
CCCCTAGAACAACACAACTCCGATCGTCGGCAGCGTCAGTTGTGTATAAGAGCCAGTCGTGGGCCCGGGTCAGGTCATCGCCGCTCTGGACCCGGCCCAGCCGCGCGCCGCGTTCAACCACGTCAGCGCACCGCTGCTCGCCGACCCCGAGGTCGACCGGATCGATCTGGACGTGCTGATCTGCACCGAGGACCGTGAGCTGGTCGACATCGTCGGCGCGCTCGCCGCCCGGATCCCCGGCATGCGGGGCATCTACGCTGGCCGGTTGCGCAACGCCCACCAGATCGAGGCGTTCACCGCCAACCTGATCGCCATCAACAAGCGCTACAAGGCCCACGCCGGCATCCGCGTCACCGACCTCTGAGCCTCGGTGTCGGGGTGTCCCCCGCACGGG
>NZ_JAGPXZ010000187.1:0-8792 GCF_018070305.1 Micromonospora sp. M51
CTGCAACGGCATGTGCAGCGAGTGGCAGACGTTCGGCGTCTCGGCCATCGCGGCGATCACGTCGTCGGTGAAGTCCTTCGGGTGCGGGCTCGTGAACCGGACCCGCTCCAGGCCGTCGATGTCGCCGCAGGCCCGCAGCAGTTTGCCGAACGCGTACCGGTCGCCGAACTCGACACCGTAGGAGTTGACGTTCTGCCCGAGCAGGGTCACCTCCAGCACGCCCTCGTCGACCAGGGCGCGCACCTCGGAGAGGATGTCGCCGGGGCGCCGGTCCTTCTCCTTGCCGCGCAGCGCGGGCACGATGCAGAACGTGCAGGTGTTGTTGCAGCCCACCGCGATCGACACCCAGCCGGCGTAGGTGGACTCGCGGCGGGTGGGCAGCGTGGACGGGAAGACGTCGAGGGACTCGAGGATCTCCACCTCGGCGGCGGCGTTGTGCCGGGCCCGCTCCAGCAGCACCGGCAGCGCGCCGATGTTGTGGGTGCCGAAGACCACGTCCACCCAGGGCGCCTTGCGGACGATGTCGCCGCGGTCCTTCTGGGCCAGGCAGCCGCCGACAGCGATCTGCATCCCGGGGTGCTTGTCCTTCACCGGGCGCAGCCGACCGAGGTTGCCGTAGAGCCGGTTGTCCGCGTTCTCCCGGACGGCGCAGGTGTTGAAGACGACGATGTCCGGGGTGTCGTCGGTCGGCACGGCGCGCACGTAGCCGGCCTGTTCCAGCAGGCCGGAGATCCGTTCGGAATCGTGCACGTTCATCTGGCAGCCGTACGTCACGACGTTGTAGGTCCTAGCCACCCTCTTGGTGCCCCTTCCCCTCGGGCTACCAGGGTAGCGGCCCCTTCGGGTGCCCCAACCCACCGGCATTGACCCGCCGGCCCATAGCGGGCATCCACGACGGGCAGTACGCTGCACAACAAGGATGTGTTCTGGGCGATTTCGGGGGCTTTGCACTCGGCGCCGACGATGCGCGGCTCCGTTCACGGGGGAGCACATGACGACCCGCGGGAGGCCAACCGTGACGCGACAAGAGGCGACACAGCGCACCGTCACGACCCCGGACGGCCGGCACCTCGCGGTGGAGACCTCGGGCGCACCGGACGGGCCGGCGGTCTTCCTGCTGCACGGCACCCCCGGCAGCCGCAGCGGCCCCCGACCCCGCGGCATCGTCGTCTACCGCCTCGGCGTGCACCTCGTCTGCTACGACCGCCCCGGGTACGGCGACTCCGACCGGCACGAGGGTCGACGGGTGGCCGACGCCGCCGCCGACGTGGCGGCGATCGCCGACGACCTCGGCATCGACCGGTTCGCCGTGGTGGGCCGATCCGGTGGCGGACCACACGCCCTGGCCTGCGCCGCGCTGCTGCCGGACCGGGTCACCAGGGCCGCCGTGCTGGTGGGGCTCGCCCCGGCCGGCGCACCCGACCTCGACTGGTACGCGGGCATGGCGGAATCGAACATCGAGGACTACGGGCAGGCCGACGAGGACCTGGCCGAGCTGACGCTCAACCTGAAGGTTCGCGCGGACGAGGCCCGCCGGGACCCGATGACGCTACTGGACTTCCTCCGCCCCCAACTGCCCGACGAGGACATCCGGGTCGTCGACGACGTGGCGATCCGCCGACTGCTGACCGACATGTACTCCGAGGCGCTGCGCCACGGCCCCGAGGGATGGATCGACGACGTCCTGGCGATCCGGCGCGGCTGGGGGTTCGACCTGGGCGCCATCCGTGCGGAGGTCCGTCTCTGGCACGGCGAGCAGGACCGCTTCTCCCCGGTGGAGCACTCCCACTGGCTCGCCTCGCGGATCCCACGCGCCGAGGTGCAGGTGCAGCCCGGCGCCGCGCACTTCGGGGCCGTGGAAATCCTCCCGCAGACCCTGGCCTGGCTGGCCACGCCGGACCTCGCGACCAGCCCGCACCTCTGAACGCCCGGCCGGGTGGGCCCGGACATCGGACCCGCCCGCCGAACGACCCGATCAGATGGTGTGCGGGTCGATCACCCGGACCACGAACCGCCGTTCGCGCAGGGTCCGCACGGTGGGGTGCTCCACACCGATCACCTCGGCCAGCCGGTCCGCCACCACGCCGACGTCCTCGGTGGCCGGGCCGTCCCCGGCCCGCCGCGCCACCAGGGCGAGATCGCCGAGGCAGCGCAGCGTGTCCGGGTGGTCCGCACCGATCACCGTGGCCAGCCGGCCGGCGGCCTCCCGCAACCGGTCCCGCGCCGACTCCCAGTCACCCTCCTCGGCCAGGCACACCGCCTGGTTGACCTCCGCCGCGAGGGTGTGCGGGTGGTCCGGGCCGAGCACCTTGCGCAACTCGCCGACCGCCCGGGCCGCCGAGGCGAGCGCGTCCGACCTGCGGCCCAGCGCACGCTCCGCCGCGGAGATGTTGCTCACCGTCGCCAGCACGTGCGGGTGCTCCGGGCCGAGCCGGAGCTGCTCCTCGAACGCCACGCGCACGGCGTTCATCTCGGCCAGCGCCCGAGCCGCGTCACCCACCGCCAACAGGTTCGCCGCGCGACTCGACCGGCACGCCACCGTGTCCGGGTTGTCCGGACCGAAGCGTTCGTCGAGTTCGCGGTAGGCCGTCTCGAACATCGGTGCCGCCTCGCTGCCCCGACCGGAGCTGCGCATCGACACCGCCAGGTTGACCTGGGCGGCGAGACTCTGGCCGTCATCCGGGCCGAGCACCTCGCAGTACGTGTCGTACACCGTGCGCAGCAGCGTGGCCGACCTCGCGTACTCGCCGGCTACCCGCAGGTCCCGGCCCAACCGCAGGGCGGAGCCGAGGCTGTACGGATGGGTGCGGCCGAGCCCCAGCCGCCGCCGCGGGAGCACCTCGACGTCCCACCGGCGGGCCGACCGGTAGTCACCGACCAGCCGGTACGAGACGGCGAGGTTGTTGGCCGCGCTCAACGTCCGGGGGTGGTCCTCGCCGAACACCTGCAACCACGAGGCGTAGGTGGACCGGTCCCGCTCCAGGGCCTCGGCGTAGCGGCCGAGCGCCCGCAGGTCACCACCGAGGCTGCCGGCCGTCATCAGGCTGTGCGGGTGCAGTGGGCCCAACAGCCGACGCTGCTCGGCCAGCACCGCCTCGTCCAGGTCCCGGGCCTCGTTGAACCGGCCCAGGCTGCGCAGGATGTTCGCCCGGTTGAACCGCAGGTGCAGCAACTGTCGGTGCAGCGCCGACGCCTCGACCTCGTCACGCGTGTCGCCGAGCCGGGCGCTCCAGGTGTCGTCCACCTCCTGGCTGAACCCGTCGGCCTGGTTCAGGCCGCCGCGCTGCCACAGGTAACGGACCCGGTCGATCAGCAGTTGGCACACCGACTCGTCGGGGCAGGTCAACGCCTCGGAGACCTCCAGGTGCGGCCAGAGCATGCGCAACCGGGCCCAGGTGGTCGGGTCGTCCACGTCGCCCCGGGGCCGGGACGCGGCCAGCACCAGGTGCACCTGGTGTCGGGCGGCGGTGATCTCGTCCTCGGTCATCCGGTCGCGGACCACCGCCTGCAACAGCCGGTGCACCTGGACGCGACCGCCCTGGACGTCGAGTTTGAGCAGCGCCAGACGGTTGATCTGCTGGACCAGGGCGCCGCGCACGAGCCGCTCCGACACCGACGGGTCGAACGGGACCAGGGCCGCCGCCATCTCGTCGCTGTAGATGAGTTCGAGGGCGATCTCCGGGGCCAGCACCGAACAGAGCTGCAACAGCCGGTACGCGGCGGGCGCCTGTTCGAGCAGCCGGTTCAGTGACAGGTCCCAGGTTGCCTCCACGGAGAGGGCGCTGGGGCCGTGCCGCTCGATCTGCCGCAGGTAGTCACCGACCGACGTGCCGGTGTCGGCCAGCCAGGCGCCCGCCGCGGCCACCGCGATCGGCAGGTCACCGAGCGCCTCGGCCACCCGGTCGGCCTCCTCGGCGCTGATCGTGGGCACCCGCTGGGCGAGGTGCGCCACGCTCTCGGTGCGGTCGAAGACGTCCACCTGGATCGGGTTCGCCCGGTCACCCCAGGCGCGGTTGCGGGAGGTCAGCAGGACGTGCCCGGGGCCCTGCGGCAGGAAGGGCTCGATCTGGTCGAGCTCCTCGGCGTTGTCCAGCACGACGAGCCACCGCTCGTACGGCTCACCACGGCCGAGCACCTGCAGCACCGACCGGACCGTGTCGGGCAGGGTGGGGCCGACGAGGATGCCGAGGCGACCGGCGAGGTCGGCGAGAGCGCTGTCGACGAACTGCGGCGGGTCCGCCACGATCCACCACACCACGTCGTACGCGGCTTTGAACCGGTGCACGTACTCCAGGGCCACCTGCGTCTTTCCGACGCCGCCCATGCCCTGCAGGGCGACCGGCAGCACCACCGCGCTGCCCCCGCTCTGCAACTGCGCGCGCAGCCGCGCCAGGTCGTCCTCCCGGCCGGTGAACCGGGCGTTCCGGTTGGGCGCGTTGAAGATCAACGGCTCGGTGCCGGGGAAACGGGTCGCCCCACCGGCCGGCCCGTCCGCCGACGACGGCACCGGCCGGCCGACCAGCCGCAACACCCGCTCCACGGCGGTCGCGGCGCTCACGTTGACCAGGTTGGTGGAGCTCTGCGACGGGAACTCCGCCAGCGGGCGCAGGTCGGCGACGTAGACGGCTAGGGCCGTGGAGCCGGTGCTCGTGTCGCGGTCGGGCAGACCGCCCGACGGCGTCGCCACGTAGGCCGGCGAGACCACCGTCAGCGTGCGCGGTGCCGGCGTACCGGCGGACCCGACGGCGGCGGTGGGCTCCACCACCCGCAGCCCCGCCGAGCTGAGCACCCGCTCCAGCCACTCGGCCCAGATGGCGTCCTCCGGCGCGTACCGGAGCACGATCTGGTCGTCGATCGCCTCGGTGCGGCGGCGGAACCGGGCCTTGCCCCGCTCCCGCACCGACTCGTCCATCACCGGCAGCGCGGTCACCGCCCCGTCGGTGAGGATCCCCGTCAACGTCTCGAACGCGGCCAGCAGCGACGTCGGTGAGCCCGGCGGATCGCCGAACGTGGCGAGGGTCTCCTCGTACGCGTAGAACGGTCGGTACGGGACCTCCACCGCGGCCCAGTAGCGCCGCCGTTCCGCCTCGGTCATGCCCGCCGGCAGGCCGGCGAAGCGGCGCATGGCCAACAGGCGACCCGCCTCGGCCCGCTCCTTCTCCGCCTGGTCGACCCGCATCGGCACCGGCAGCACCCGGATGTCGCGCCGCCGGTACCGGTCCCGGACCGAGTGCGCCACCCGGGCCGCGCCGTCGATGCCCTGGTCGCTGAGGGTGAAGCAGTCGACAAGGGTGTCCGGCAGGTGCAGGGTGCAGATGTCGGCGACGTCGCTCAACCCCGTCCGACTGTCGATCAGGGTGAAGTCGTACTGGCGTTTCATGTCCGCCCGCAGCGCCTCGAAGAACTGCGCCCCGCCCAGCCGGTTGTAGAAGTTGTCCCAGTCCAGGCCGCTCACTGACACGGCGTAGTCGCTGTTCTGCCGGCCGGCGGAGAGGAAGTCGAGGCCACCACCGTCGGG
The DNA here is from genome assembly GCF_018070305.1 of Micromonospora sp. M51. NCBI lineage: Bacteria > Bacillati > Actinomycetota > Actinomycetes > Micromonosporales > Micromonosporaceae > Micromonospora > Micromonospora sp. M51. The sequence continues at coordinate 5,519 of NZ_JAGPXZ010000187.1, forward strand.
GAAGGTCCACCGCAGTGAAAAGGCGTGCCGCCCGACCCGGGCGTACTGCTCCATCCAGCGGTCCGGCCGGTCGTTGACCCGGGTGGTCTCCCACTCGTAGTCGCGGATCATGTCGATCACGCCGCTGGTGCCCTGGATCGCCTCGGCGTCGAGGAACGGGTGGAAGAAGCGGTGCAGACCCGGCGACTCGAGGTCCCAGTCGGCGACGAGCACCCGCCGGCCGCTGGCCGCCAGGATCCAGGCGACGTTGGCCAGCGCCATCGTCCGGCCCGTTCCACCCTTGAACGAGTAGAAGGTGACGACCTGGCCTTCGCGATCGTTGTTCATCGGTCTTCTCCGTGGGGACGCGGTGGGGCCGGATCATCAGGCGGGGACGCGGAGTCGGTCGACACGATCGAACCGGCCGCGGGCAGGCCGTCACGCAGACGCGGCACCGGCTCCGGCGGTGGTTCGAAGGGGACGACCGGGCCGTGCTTGAGGAACTGCCGGCGCGCCTCGGTGACCAACGCCGGCATCAGGTCGACGAACTCCGGCATGCTGCACGCGCGCTTCACCTGGGGCAGACCGGCGTCCTGCAGGAGCTGGGTCACCTCGGTGGCCCAGTGGGTGGCGTCCTGCGTGTCGTCGTCGTCGGTGACCACCAGCGGAACGACCCACTCGCGCAGGCCGCGCACCATCCGGGCGAGGACCTTGGCCGCGTCCGGGGCCGCCGCGATCCACGGGTCGACGAGCAGCACCGCGGGCCGCCGGTCGAGCAGCGCCGAGGCCTGCGCGAAGTCCTCCGTCCGGGCCGACAGCCCGAGCCGCTCGGCGGTGCTGGCCGCGTACTCGGCGGCGGGCAGCTGCTGGCTGCGCCCGTACGGCCGCCAGAGCCGGCCGCTGGCGGCGTAGCCGGCGGGGTCGCGATCGGTCGGCAGCCGGTCCCGGGTCGGGGCCAGGACGGCGACGACGAAGTCCGGGTCGGTCGGCGCCGGGCGGACCACCTCGTCCAGGCCGGGCGCTCGGGACGGGCCCATCGGTCGCCGCTCGGCGGTGTGCACGATCCGGCTCGCCAGCCGGCTCAGCAGCAGCTCGTACTGGGTCCGGTAGGAGGCCAGCATGCAGAACGCGCGCAGGCCGTCGGCGGCGTACTCCGGGACGTCGCGGCCCAGGTCGAGGGCGCCGTCCAGCTCCGGGTGGGCCTCCCACGGGGGGAACGGGATCCACAGCACCGGGGTGAGGTGCCCGGCGGTGAGCCGGGCCGGGCCGGCGGCGGCCAGCCGGGCCCGGAAGGACTCCTGCTCCCCCAGTGCCCAGGGGCGGCTGAAGTAGCCGGGTGAGTAGAGCGGGACGAAGACCTCGGCGTCACCGAGCGCGTCGGCGAGCGCGGCCTTCCAGTCGGCGCCCAACGGGATGTGCTGGTCGAAGAAGCCGATCCGCATCCCGGCGACCGGTCGCGCCTGACGCCGCACCTCGTCGGTCAGATCGGCGAAGAACTGGCCGACCCAGACGTCGGCGTCGGCCCGGGCGCCCGGCGGGGGCGCCGAGTGGGCGTAGCTCAGGAAGAAGTACGTCCCGCGCGCCCCCGACCGACGCCGGTCCGTCGGCGGGCTCACGACGGCTCCTCGGCGAACCGGTTGCACAGCTCGTCCACGCTCGCCGGCACCCAGGGTTCGACCAGGTAGGACCGGTGGATGGCGACGATCCGCTGCGCGAGCCGCCAGACCACCGCCCGGTACGCGTTCTCCCACTGCATGGTCAGCAAGCCATAGACCCCGTCCCGCTGGTAGTGCACCGCGATGTCGGGATCCGGCATCGCGGTCGGGGAGAAGCGCTGGATGTCGCGGAGCACCCGAGGCAGTGCCGTGCCGTTGGTCGGCGACCAGGTGACCGGCACGATCGCCGTCTCGTGCACCGACGCGGAGCTGTGTCGCGGGGTGATCCGCCGGCGGGAGAACGCGTCCCACTCCCGGCCGCACCACTCGCTGCCGAGCAGCGCGCTGGACACCAGCGGAACGAAGACCTGGCAGGTGCCGGCGGCCTGGAGCAGCTCCGGGCTCCAGCGTTCGCCACCGGCGATGGAGGTGTCCAGAAAGCCGGCGTCCACTCCGGTCACCGGGCCGACCAGCTCGCTGACGTGGACGGAGAGGTCCTCGAAGAAACGGGAGACGTATTCGGCGGGTTTGCCGGTGGCCCGGCCGACCGGCGCCCGCGAATAGCTGATGAAGAAGAGCGGGGCGCGCGCTCCGGAGGGTGCGTCCACTGTGCTCACCGCTGCCCCTCCGCCCTCCCCACGCGGCCGGAACATCAGCGTAGTCCCCGCGTCAACGCCGCGCCGCCAACCGGTTCGCGGCGAACCAGGCAGTCGCGAAGTCGACAGCGGCCCGCGCCGGCAGCAGACGGGCGTCGGCCCGCCCCACCCGACCGTGGCGCACCAACGGCGTCTCGTCGAGCGCGGCACCCACCTTCGGGAAGTCCCGGTCGTCCAGGTCGAGCGCCCGGAAGTCGAGGCGGACCCGCCGCCCGTCGACGAGCCGGAAACAGTGGTAGTCGCGCTCGGGCGGCGGCACCGGCAGCCGGTACTCGGCCAGGTGCAGGGCACTGCACGCCTCGTAGCCGAGGCCGAGCAGCAGGATCTGCCCGTCCGCCGCGTAGAGGCCGCCAACCGGTGAGCGTTCCCCCAGGTGGCAGGTGAGGTCATGACCGTCGGTGAGCTGCCGGGCCCGGGGACCGAGCGCGGCGAACGAGGTCTGCGGATGGTCGCTGCGCACCGCCCCGGGGGTGCACCGGACGTACTCGGCGAGCACACCCATCCGTTGCGAGGGGGTGCTGCGCCGGTCCCAGCCCGGCAGCGCCGCCTCGTACCGCTCGCGCTGCGCCCGGTCCATGCCGGCGGTGGCCGCCAGGTGGGCGCGGGAGGTGGTCGAGTTGCCGTCGGTCTGGGTGGGCACCAGCAGGGTCCCGGCCGGGCCGAGGACGTCGCGCAGCGCGCCGGCGAGGGTCGCGGGGCCGTGCTCCAGCGGGCCCACCCGCCGCAGGCCACAGTGCACCAGCAGGCACACCCCCGGGCGTACGCCCAGCGCCCGCAGGTCGTCGGCGAGGCGGGAGCGGCCCAGGCGGGGCGGTGGCTGCTCATCCGGACCCGACACGGGTCTCCTCCAGCGCGTGGCGCAGCTGGCCGACGAACCGCTCGCCCGCCGCCGTGAGCGACCGGCTGGCCAGCAGCGCCTCGACGCCGTCCCGGGTCCACGCCCGGAAGTGGGCCGCCTGCGCCGACGCGTCCGGATCGTCGGTG
>NZ_JAGPXZ010001560.1:0-393 GCF_018070305.1 Micromonospora sp. M51
CTGTCCAGCAGCGCCGCCGCGTACCCGGTCTGCACGTACTGGCTGAGCACCACGACCGGCAGCTGGGGTCGGTCGGCGCGCAACGCGACGGCCGCGCGCAGCCCGTCGTCGCGGCGGCCCGGTGGCATCCGGATGTCGGTCAGCACCAGGTCCGGTTGGTGTTCGCGGGCCGCGGCCAGCAGGTCCGGTGCGGAGCCGACGGCGGCGCAGACAGTGAAGTCGAAGCGGTTCAGCAGCGCCACCAGACCCTCGCGCAGCAGCACCTCGTCCTCGGCGAGCACCACCCGGGTCACCGACGGCATGGCAGCTCCACCCGCACCACTGTAGGCCCGCCGGCCGGGCTGGACAGCAGCAGCCTGCCGCCCACGGCGGCGACCGGGTCGGCGAGCCCGG
>NZ_JAGPXZ010001561.1:0-390 GCF_018070305.1 Micromonospora sp. M51
GCCGCGTACCGCTGGCGGCTGGATCCGGTGACCCTGCGCGAGGAACTGACCGAGCCGGACGACCTGCGGGCCATTCGGCGACGGCTGACCGAGAAGTTGGGCTCGGCGGTCGACAACCGCGCCCGGGCCCGGCTGCTCAGCCTGCGGGCGGTGGCCTCGCGGATTCTCGGCGAGCTGGACGACGCGCTGGCCGACGGCCGGCTCGCCCTCACCTACGCCGAGGCCACCGGCGAGCTGCGCCGGACCGCGCTGGCCCAGGCCCGGCTGGCCCACGTGTTGCGCTGGCGCGGCGACTTCCCCGAGGCGGACCAGCTCTTCGCCCAGGCCAACTCGGTCGAGTTGCCTGACCGGTTGCGGGCCGCGCTGCACGAGCACGCCGGGCGGTCGTGT
>NZ_JAGPXZ010000188.1:0-8780 GCF_018070305.1 Micromonospora sp. M51
TGGCAGCCCGGGCGCGCCTGGTGCACCCGGTCGACCCGGTGGCCCAGGCGGCCAAGCCCCGGTCCTGCCGGTGACCGGTGGCGGTGTGGTCCCGACCATGACCGGCGTCGGAAGTGTGATGGTCGTGCTGGGCGCATTCGCGTTCCTCCTCGCCCGGCGTCGACGCCAGGAGTCCTGACCGGTGGCCCGGCCGGCGCGAGTACGGCCGGGCCACGTGACATCGTCGGCCCGCTCCCCGATGGAGCGGGCCGGCGGCGTCCACCTGGTCGAATGAGTACGGCACCCGGTGCGAGCTCGGTCAGAGCTCAGTTCGGCGGCTCTCCGCGCGACCTCATCGACCGGGCAGGCCGGCCAGCCAAGCGTCCAGCTCCGCCGGGGAGCGCAGTAACACCACTCGCGGCGCGGACGGGTCCGCCTGCCAGGCCCGCATCCGCCGGCGGGCCCGGCCGAACGCGGTGACGTGCCACAGCAGGATCGAGTCCCGGGACAGCACACTGCTCAGCGACTCGCGGTTGCCGTTGCAGATCCCCTCGCCGGTGACCACCCGACGGGCGGTGCGGCGCAGCAACCGTCCGAACGAGCACCACCGTGGATAGTCCAGGCCGACGACCAGGTCGGCGCGGGCCAGCGGGACGTCCCGCCACCCGTGGTACGCCCCGTCGATGATCCAGCGGTCCCGTCGGCAGATCTCCTCGATCCGGCTGCGCTGCTGGGTGACCGGCACCTCGACCCAGCCCGGTTGCCAGAGCAGATCGTCCACCGGATACCAGGGCAGTCCGAGGTGGTCGGCCAGCCGCGCCGCGAGGGTGGACTTGCCGGAGCCGTACACCCCGTAGACCAGGACGCGACGCGGTGCGCTCATCGCGGCAGCGTACGTCGTGAAGGAAAATCAGTTGTCGGGCCGACCTGCCTGGGCCAGAGTGACGGCCATGACGTACTGACGGACACCACCCCCTGCTCCGCGCCACCGGTGACGCCTCCCGGGGCCGTGACGCCGTCCGTTCCCACGTTCGCAAGCGAGAAGTGAGCCTCCTTGTCCCAGCACCACCTCCCTCGGGAGCCCCTGCCCCCGTCCACCCCGGCCACCGTCACGGTGTTCGCCTCACCGACGAGCTGGATCGAGTCCGCGGCGCTCGCCCAGTGTCGACAGGTCGCCGCCCTGGACGGCATGCGGCACGTCGCCGCGATGCCGGACCTGCATCCCGGCAAGGGCGCGCCGATCGGCGCGGCCATGGCGTCGACAGTGCTGTACCCGTTCCTGGTGGGCTCCGACATCGGCTGCGGCATCGCCGTGTTTCCGATCAAGCTGAAACGGGCCGTACCGGAACGGCTCGCCGCCCGGTTCCCCGACCTCGACCAGGCGCTCGACCCGGTACGCGACGCCGACGACCCGGCCTGGGCCGCCGTCGACGGTGACGTTCCGGCCGGTCACCTGGACGGGCTCGGGACGGTCGGCCGGGGCAATCACTTCGTGGAGCTGGCCCGGGTCGACACCATCCTCGACGGGCGGCACGCCGGCCGGCTCGGGCTCGACGCGGGCGACCTCGTGCTCATCGTGCACAGCGGTTCCCGTGGCCTGGGCGAGCGGATCCTGCGCGCGCACACCGAGGTCCACGGTGCCGGGCCGGCTGTCGACCCCGCCGCCTACCTGCGCAGCCACGACGACGCCGTGCGCTGGGGTTCGCTCAACCGCCGGGTGCTGGCCGCCCGGGTGGCGCACGCGTTGGGGGCCGAGCCCACCGCCCCGATCGTCGATCAGTGCCACAACCTGGTCGAGGTTCAGGACGGGGTCTACCTGCACCGCAAGGGCGCGGCGCCGGGTGACGGGCGCGACGTTCTGATCGCCGGCACCCGGGGCACGGCGTCCTACCTGGTGGCCGCGCACGCCGGGCCGGACGCCAACCATTCCGTGGCCCATGGCGCCGGCCGCAAGATGTCGCGCGCCGACGCCCTGCGGCGGGGCCGGGCCAAGCACACCGTCGAGGAGCTGCGGCGTACCCCGGTCGGGTCGCTGGTGGTGTGCGGTGACCGGCAGCTGCTCTTCGAGGAGGCGCCCACGGCGTACAAGCGCATCGAGCAGGTGATCGCCGACCTGGTCGCGCACCGCCTGGCCACGCCGGTGGTCAGCACGACGCCTCTGGTCACCTACAAGACGCCCGACCCCGGGTCCGCCGCCCGAGCGGACCGGCGGGGACACCGCGGCAGGCGGGGCCGGTCGTGAACGTGTTCCTGCTGCTGTCGGCCGGACGGGGGCCGCAGGAGTGCGCCTGGGCACTGGGTCAGCTGCTGCACCGCCTGCGGAGTGAGGGCACCCGCCGAGGTCTGACGATCCAGCAGGTGCACGCGGTGCCCGGTGACCGCGCCGGCACCTACCGGTCGGTGCTGATCCGGATCTCCGGCGCCGACGCCGAGGCGTTCGCGGCGTCGTGGACCGGGACGCTGTGCTGGCAGGCCCCCAGCCCGTACCGGTCGGGCAACGGCCGGAAGAACTGGTACGTCACCGCCCAGCCACCCGAACGCGACGCCCGACCCACGACGTTCCGCGACGCGGACGTCGACGTCGTCGCCTGCCGCACCGGCGGGCCGGGTGGTCAGCACCGGAACAAGGCCAGCACCGCGGTACGCGCGACGCACCGCCCCTCGGGCATCGTCGTCGTGGTGGACGAGGAGCGGCAGTTCAGTCTCAACCGCCGGATCGCGGTGGAGCTGCTGCGCCAACGCGTCGAGCAGGGCGACGAGGCGGCCCGGCGGGCCGTCACCACCGCCCGCTGGCGCATCCACGACGGGCTGGTCCGCGGCGACCCGGTGCGGGTGGAACGTCCGCCGCCCCGGCGGCCGGGAGGCTAGCGACTCAGACCTCCAGCCCCGCGTCCGCGAAGGCCTGCGGCGCCTCCTGCGGCAGGTTGTGCCCGACGCCGCCGCCCACGGTCCGGTGCTCGTACGGCCCGGTGAACTGCTTGGCGTAGACGGTGGGCTCGACGTGGGGCGCACCGTTGGCGTCGCCTTCCATGGAGATGCTGGGCACGTTGATCTTCGGTTGCCCGGCGAGGCGCTGCTCGATCTCGTCGTACTGTGCCTCGCCGTCGGCGAGGGCCATCCGCCACCGGTAGTTGTGAATCACGATGTCGACGTGGTCGGGGTTGTCGAACGCCGCGGCGCTGCGGTCGTAGGTCGCGTCGTCGAAGGTCCACCGGGGGGACGCGGTGTGCCAGATCAGCTTGTTGAAGGCGCGCCGGTTCTTGTCGTAACCTTCCCGCCCGCGCTCGGTGGCGAAGTAGTACTGGTACCACCACGCCAACTCCGCCTTCGGCGGCAGCGGCGCCTTACCGGATTCCTGGCTGGCGATCAGGTAGCCGCTGACCGAGACCAGCCCTCGGCAGCGTTCGGGCCACAGCGCGGCCACGACATCGGCGGTCCGCGCGCCCCAGTCGAAGCCGGCCAGCTTCGCGGTGTCGATCTTCAGGGCGTCCATCAGGGCGATGAGGTCGAGCCCCATCGCCGCCGGTTCGCCGTTGCGCATGGTGTCGTCGGAGAGGAACCGGGTCGTGCCGTAACCCCGCAGGTACGGGACGACGACCCGGTGACCGGCAGCGGTGAGCAGCGGTACGACGTCGAGGAAGCTGTGGATGTCGTAGGGCCACCCGTGCAGGAGGATCACCGGGTCCCCGTCGAGCGGCCCGGCGTCCACGTACCCCACGTTCAGGAGTCCGGCCTCGACCTGTCGCAGGTCGGTGAACCCGCCAGCGGCTCTTGCCATCGGCTCTCTCCCCACGTCCGGACCTGCTCGGTTGGGCTGATCACGGCCGAATCTAGCGACCCGCCCGGGACGTGATCACCGTTCACACAAGGACCGCTGCGCGGATGCCGAACTGGGTAGGATGCCCGCTCCCCGCCGTCGTTGCGGGTGGAGGTCGTGGAGTGGTAGCCGCGGAACCGTAGGGTGTTGGCATGGCTGAGCGACCTCTGACCCTGATGGCGGTGCACGCCCACCCCGACGACGAGGCGACGAGCACCGGCGGCGTCCTCGCCCGCTATGCCGCCGAGGGGGTCACCACCGTGCTGGTGACCTGCACCGACGGGCGATGTGGGGACGGCCCGGGTGGGGTCAAGCCGGGCGAGGAGGGGCACGACCCGGCCGCCGTGGTGGCGATGCGTCAGGCCGAGCTGGAGGCCAGCTGCGCGGCGCTGAACGTCACCCACCTGGAGACCCTCGGCTACGCCGACTCGGGGATGATGGGCTGGCCGACCAACGACCAGCCCGGCGCGTTCTGGACGACCCCGGTGGCGGAGGCGGCGACCCGGCTCGCGGAGCTGATCCGGCAGTACCAGCCGGACGTGATCGTCACGTACGACGAGAACGGTTTCTACGGCCACCCGGACCACATCCAGGCGCATCGGATCACCATGGCCGCCGTCGAGCAGACGGACGTCCCGGCGAAGGTCTACTGGACCACGGTGCCGCGTACGGCGTTCGCGGAGTTCGGTCGGATCATGAAGGAGCTCGGCGTCGACTGGGCCGAGCCGGACGCGTCGCAGCCGCAGCTCGGCCTCCCCGACGACGAGATCACCACCTGGGTCGACACGAGCAAGTTCGGCGCGCAGAAGTTCAACGCGCTGGCCACGCACGCCAGTCAGACCGAGAACATCTTCTTCCTGCAACTCGGTCAGGAGCGGTTCACCGAGCTGATGGGCGTGGAGACCTTCCTGCGGGTCCGGGATCGGACCGGCGCGCCGACCCCCGAGGACGACCTCTTCGCCGGCCTGCGCTGACCGGTCTTACCCAACGGCACCGGGGCATCGTCGACCACCGCGTCGACGATGCCACCGGCGTGCGCCGGGGCCGGAAGCTGATCCCGGAAGTTTCGACGCTTGGTGGCCCAGGGCTGCGCAGGTCATGTGATGAATTTCCGGAAGTTTTCACCGTTGACGCCCAGACATAGATCGGCTTAACGTTTCGAGCGGGTTTCCGGTTTCCGGCCGGAACTACCGGTGTCGCCCGCCCACCCGACCACGTTCCCGCCGGCCAGCACCGGACCCTCGCCTCCTTGATCGACACATTCCCATTGATCGTTTGGAAGGAAGGCACATGAAGCTAAGGCAGTGGTCGACCGTCGGCCTGGTCGCCGTCGCGACTGTCGCGACGCTGAACACGGTGCCGGCCACCGCGAGCCGGCCGTACGACCCCATGACGCAGAGCCTCGCCACCCTCGGCCTGCGCCACGGTCTGCACGTCGGCACCGCGGTGGACATGGACGCCCTCAACGACGCCAGCGACCCCCAGTACCGCAAGCTGGCCTCCACCGAGTTCGCCTCGGTCACCGCCGAGAACGTGATGAAGTGGGAGAGCCTGGAGCCCACCCGTGGCACCTACAACTGGGCTCCGGCCGACGAGTTCGTGGAGTTCGCCAAGCGCAACCGGCAGAGCGTGCGTGGTCACGTGCTGGTCTGGCACAACCAGTTGCCCGCCTGGCTGACCAGTGGCGTCGCCGACGGCTCCATCAGCAAGCAGGAGTTGCGCGAGCTGCTGCGCAAGCACATCACCACTGTCGTCAACCGCTACAAGGGCAAGATCTGGCAGTGGGACGTGGTCAACGAGGCGGTCAGCGACCCCTGGGACACCCCGTCGACACTGCACTACAAGGGTTTCTGGGCGCAGAACCTGGGGCCCGGCTACATCGCCGACGCGTTCCGCTGGGCACGGGCCGCCGACCCGAAGGCGCTGCTGTTCTACAACGACTACAACATCGAGGCGTTCGGCTCGGGCAACCCGGCCGACGACAAGACCCAGTTCGTGTACGACATGACCAAGAGCCTGCGCGCTCAGGGTGTCCCGATCGACGGCGTCGGCGCCCAGGGCCACCTGGGCACCCAGTACGGCAACTTCGACACCCTCCAGGTGACGGCGGCGCTGAAGAAGTTCAGCGGGCTCGGCGTCGCGACGGCGTTCACCGAGGTCGACGTCCGCAGTCAACTGACGGCGGGCGTCCAGGCGGGCAACTCGGAGGAGATCAACCCGCGGCTCCAGGCGTCGGCCGCCAATTTCAGCGTGCTGATGAAGGCGTGCCTCGCCGTGCGGAGTTGCCTGTCGTACACGGTCTGGGGTTTCAGTGACAACCACTCGTGGGTGCCCGGCTGGTTCAGCGACCCGCCGGAGGGCCTGGCCACCATCTACGACGAGAACTACCAGCCCAAGCGGGCCTATTACGAGTTGAAGTCCGACCTGATCTTCGCTGGGCCGCCGTACGTCCTGCCCCGCGTCGCCCCCAAACCGCGCCGCTGACACGCATCTCGCCGGACGGGCCGTGTGGAGCTTGCCGAAGCTCCACGCGGCCCGTCTGCCACCACGGACGTCGGCGTTCGACTCACGTTCGGTGGCGTCGTTGCGCCATCTGGACGCCATCGGAGGGCTGGTGTCGGTTTCTGCCGGTTTATTGATGGTGTTGGTGTCACTATGGCAGGCGTGGGAACTGCGAAAACTGCCATGCCTGCGATCTCGCCGCTCACCGGCGATCCCATCAAGCGGGCCGATGCCGAGCGGCTAGCGGGGGTGCTGAAGGCCTTCGCCGATCCGGCGCGACTCCGGTTGCTCAGCCTGATCCAGTCCGCGCCGGAGGGTGAGGCGTCAGTGAGTGACCTCACGTCGGCGCTCAATCTCTCTCAACCGACGGTGAGTCATCACCTTCGGATCCTCACCGAGGCCGGCCTGCTCGAACGCGACAAGCGTGGGGTCTGGGCGTACTACCGCCTGGTGCCCGCCGCGATCGCGCAGATCGCCGACCTGTTGACGCCACCCCGGAAGCGGGCGACGAAGCGGGCCCGCTGACCGGGCCGGGGAGCCGGCCCGTCACATCCGCGCCAACGTTCGGATGCCGAGCAGGTCCAGCCCCTGCCGCAGGGTCCGGGCGGTCAGCCCGGCCAGCAGCAGCCGGCTCTCCCGCAGTTCGTCCGACGCGCGCAGCACCGGGCAGCGCTCGTAGAACGCGCTGAACGCGGTAGCCAGCCGGTGCAGGTACCCGGCGAGCTGGTGGAGTTCGAGGCTCCGCTCCACCTCGCCGACCACCCCGGCGAAGCCGAGCAGCTCGACCGCGAGCGCCCGCTCCGCCGGCTGCGCGAAGACGATCGGCGCATCCGGCCGCGCGAGGACGATCGGCGCATCCGGCTGCGCGGCGGTCCCGGCCCGCCGCAGCACCGACCGGATCCGGGCGTACGCGTACTGGAGGTAGGGCGCGGTGTTGCCGTCCAGCGCGAGCATCCGCTCCCAGTCCAGGACGTAATCCTTGGTCCGGTCGACGGACAGGTCCGCGTACTTGATCGCGCCGATGCCCACCGCGCGGCCGATCTCGGCGGCGGCTTCGGTGTCCAGGTCCGGGTTTCTGCTGCGGGCCAGGTCGGTGGCGCGGGCGACCGCCTCCTCCAGCAGGCCGACCAGCTTCACCGACTCACCGGCCCGGCTACGCAGCATCCGACCGTCGGCGCCGAGGATGGACCCGAAGCCCAGATGCTCGGCCCGGACCGGTGGGTGGAGCCAACCGGCCGCCTCGGCGACGGCGAACACCATCGCGAAGTGCTGCCGCTGCGGCAGGCCGACGACGTACAGCAGCCGGGTCGCGCCCAGCTCGCCGACGCGCTGCCGCAGCGCGGCCAGGTCGGTGGCCGGATAGCCGTACCCACCGTCACTCTTGCGCACGATCAGCGGCAACGGCGCGCCGTCCCGGCCGGTGAACCCGGGCGGGAAGACGCACTCGGCCCCACCGCTGGGCCGCAGCAGCCCCAGCCGGTCCAGGTCGTCGACGACACCAGCGAGCAGATGGTTGTAGGCGCTCTCGCCCCGGAAGTCGTCGCCGGACAACCCCACGTCGAGCAGGTCGTACACGGTCAGGAAGTACCGCTCGGACTGCGTCACCAGCAGCCGCCACAGCCGCCGGGTCCGCTCGTCGCCGCCCTGCAACGCGACCACCCGCAGCCGGGACCGTTCCCGGAACGCCTCGTCTTCGTCGAACTTCACGCGGGCCGCCCGATAGAAGGTGTCCAGGTCGCCCATCGACAGGTGCTGCGCGGCCTCGGCCTCACCGAGGTCGATCAGGTGCTCGATCAGCATGCCGAACGGTGTCCCCCAGTCACCCAGGTGGTTGACCCGCACCACCCGGTGCCCGAGCCAGGTCAGCAGCCGCACCGCCGCGTCACCGATGACGGTCGAGCGGAGGTGCCCGACGTGCATCTCCTTCGCCACGTTGGGCGCCGAGTAGTCGACCACCACGGTCTGCGGCGTCGCCGTCGACGGCACGCCGAGCCGGGCGTCGCCCGCCAGCCCGGCGACCAGGTCGGCCAGCGCCCGGTCGGCGAGTGTCAGGTTGATGAAACCCGGCCCGGAGACCTCGGCCGACACGCCGATGTCGTCGAGCACCGCGTGGGCCAGCACCGCGCCGGCGATGTCCCGCGGCGGGCGACCGAGCCGCCGGGCCAGCGCCAGCGCCGCGTCGGACTGGTAGTCCGCGCGCCCGGACCGCCGCACCAGCGGGTCGACCGGGCCGCCGGCCACCGCCGCGAACGCCGGTGCCAGCCGGTCGGACAACAACTTTTCAAGATCCATGGGTACGCCGATCTCGCTCGGACCCGCGCTGTCACGCGAGCCGTTGACGGGGAGATGCGGGCGGACCGAGGACGACCAGCGAACGACCGGCGGCTCGATCCGCCAGTCGCAGGAACAGGTCAGCGCGGGCGGGCGACGGATCGCCGGCGTCGCCCCGCACCGACCTGGACGTCACCCGACAGTCCGGTGG
>NZ_JAGPXZ010001562.1:0-387 GCF_018070305.1 Micromonospora sp. M51
TGCTGCTGGTGGCCCGGCGTTGGACGGTTCCGGCGCTGCTGGCGACCGCAGCCGGCATCCTCGGCTACTACGCGCTGGAGCTGCCGCCGGTCGGCGTGGCCGCCCCGGCCGCCGCCATCCTCTACCTGGCCGCCCAGCGGGGTCGGGTGCAGCCGGCCGCCGCTGTCGGCGGGGGCCTGCTGGCCGTCTCGGTGGCCGCCCGGCTCATCGAGGGAGACGACATCTCCGTCGTGATCGGTGCTGGTCTCGGCTCCGAGGCGGCCCTGATGCTCGCCGTCATCGCTCTCGGTGACGCCGTGCGCAACCGGCGTTCGCTACGGGCCGCGTTGGCCCGGCAGGCCGCCTCGGCGGCCGAGGAACGCCGTCGGGAGGCCGCCCGGCAGGTCG
>NZ_JAGPXZ010001563.1:0-386 GCF_018070305.1 Micromonospora sp. M51
GGCCAGGGCCGCGAACTGCCGCTGCGCGGGGGCGCAGAACCTGATTTCGAGGGTGATGCCGAAAGCCTGGCTTGACTCGTCGCATCAGTACGGCCGACACCACTCATCATTATCGGCGGCGCCGGGGCCGGTAAAACGACTCTCCTGACGCTGCTCGGTCGCGCGTTGCTGGCCGACCGCAGAGACCGCCAGCCGATCCCGATCCTGTGTCCTGCAGCCTCGTGGCAGCCCGACCTGGAGCTTCCGGAAGCACTCGTCATTCGGTCTCTGGTCGCCAGTGGGTTTCTGGTTGGCCCGGGGGTGTCCGATGTGACCGCACTCGCGGGGCAACTCGTCCGGCGAGGACTCGTCCTACCGCTCATCGACGGGCTAGATGAGCTCTTGGA
>NZ_JAGPXZ010000189.1:0-8769 GCF_018070305.1 Micromonospora sp. M51
TGCCGCCGGCCGGCAGCACGTCGCTCACCTTGCCGGCCCGGATCTGCTTGTCGAGCCGGGTGCCCTCCCACTGGTTGAACCGGTACGTCTGCACGAAGCTGGGGCGCAGCTCGGCGCAGATGCCGTGGATGTCGGAGGCGAGGATCTCGTCGGTCTGACCGGCGAGGTTGTACATCAGGTCCAGCGCGAAGGTCCTGATCCCGGCTTTGCGGATGTTCTCCGCCGTCTGGTAGACCTGCTCGACGGTGGCCTTGATGGTCAGCTTGCGCCGGATCTCCTCGTTGAGCGTCTGCACGCCGAACGAGATGCGGGTGATCCCCAGGGACTTGAGCATCTCGATGTAGCCGTCAGTGGACAGGCCGAGCGGGCTGCCCTCCAACGAGATCCCGTCGACCTCGCTCAGGTCGAACTCGCGGTGCACGGCCTGGATGATGGTCGCCATCGACTCCTGGTCGAGCGCCGACGGCGTGCCCCCGCCGAACTGCACGTACTTGATCTTCGTGCCCTGGAAGTACGCCGAGCGGGCGTTGCGCTCGATCTCCTTCACCATGGCCTTGACGAACCGCACCCGCTGCTCGCCCTGGTACTTCGCCGAGGACTCCTTGAAGCAGGCGCAGAAGTTGCAGAACGCCTCGCAGAAGGGGATGTGGAAGTACAGCAGGATGTTCGTCTGCTGCGGGTGCGTCTGACGGTCGAGGAAGGAGAAGTACTCCGCCTTCTCCTGCTCGGTCCGCAGCGCGTCCTGGAAGCCGCAGATCTTCGGGTAGAACCAGGTGACGTTGGTCCGCTTCTCCGGGCTCTCGAAGTCGTCCTTGAGGTAGAAGTTCGAATCGAGACCGAGCATGAACGAGTTCTCGATGGTAGTCATGTCTGTCGATCCCATCCCTTATGAGGCGGACTTCTTGCTGACGGAATTGGCGTCGCTCTGGTAGATCACCGGGTACTGCTGGCTCATCTCACCGTTGATCAGGATCCACTCGAACTTGTCCTCGGGCAGCTCGACATCGGCCCAGATGGCTTCCGGCGGACATTCGGCAACGCAGGCGTTGCAGTCGATGCACTCCTCCGGATTGATGTAGAGCATCTCCGGGCCTTCGTGGAAGCAGTTGACCGGGCAGACGTCCACGCAGTCGGTGTACTTGCACCCGATGCACGCATCGGTGACGACGTAGGCCATGATCTAGATCTCCTGACGGGTTGCGCTGCCGTGGTCAGGCGTGGACAGTCGAAACTTCGGTGAGCCGGCGCATCCAGCCGAACCGGTCGATCACCTCGCCGCGGTGCAGGCCCCCGAGCACCTCTCGGAGGTGCGACGCCACGGCCACGCTGCCGGGCAGTCGGTATTCCTCCCCGCGATAGCCGAGGCCGTTGATGGACACGACGCCCTCGACCGTGCCGGTGCCGAAGCACTCGGTGATCCGGCCGTCGCTGATGCCCTGCAACACCTCCGCCAACGGAACCGGCCGTTCGACGACAACGGTCCCGGCGTCACGGGACAGCTTGATGATCGAGTCGCGGATGATCCCCGGCCGTACGGTGCCGTCCAGCGACGGCGTGGTCAGGACGCCGTCGATGACGAAGAACGCGTTCATCGCGCCGACCTGTTGGACAGTGCGCTCCGGATCGCCGCCCACCCACAGCACGTGGTGATAGTCGTAGTTGGCGGCGATCTCCCGCGGGACCAGCCCCGGCCCGTAGTTACCGACGGCGTTGATGTCCCCCGTGCCGCCCGGCCACGCCCGCACGTAGTCGTTCACCACCATCGCCCGCACTGGCACGTCGCTGGGAGCCGGCCGGGTCAGTGGGCTCGCCACGATCGTGAACAGGCACTCCTCGGCCGGGGCGACCTCGAGCGACGAGCCGTTGCCGGCCAGGACGGAGTGCAGCAGCAGCGCCGACCCGGGCTGCGCCGGGATCCACGCCTCGTCCAGGTCCACGAGCCGGCGGATCGCGAGCCAGACGCGGTCGAAGTCGAGTTGCGGGAGCGCCATCCGCCGGGCCGCGTTGTTGAGCCGCTTGATGTGGCTGTCCGGGCGATACACCGACACGGACCCGTCGGTCATCCGGTAGGCCGCGAGGTCGTCGAAGACCGCCTGTCCGTGGTGCAGGGCCGAGGACGGGGGCCGTACGGACGGCAGCGCGTCCCGGTCGGCGATGACCATGCCCTGCCAGGACCGCCGCTTGCTCCACCGCATCGAGTACGCGTGATCGGTCAGAACGCCGCCCGGGCGCGTCGGCGCGTCGGCCGCCGGCTTCGAACGGGGTGCGGTCGTCGCCTCGACGATCAGATCGTTGTCCTTGCTCACGATCAGCTGCCTTCCTTGTCGGATATATCGACCCGCACGTCGCGGAGCACGGCGCCGACCAGGTCCTCGACCCGGCCGGGATCGCCGACGAAATAGACCTGCGCGACCCGGTTGTGGAAGATGTCGTCGGGATCGAGCGCCGCGCCGCGCTCGGCCTCGAAGACGATCCGGTCGAACTCGTCGGCATCGAGAAACGCCTCGATGCCGGACACACTGCCGGCGAAGGCGCCCGGCCGATCGGTGGTGACGAAGGCGACCCCGGCGCTCGCCGACGAGACCGGCTCGTCCAGGTAACGGCCGCCCCGCGCCGCCTCAGCCGTCGCCAGGTAGAGATCCACCCCAGGGCCCGCCATGATCAGTTCGGGGATGCAGTCGCCGGCCAACCGTGCACCCACCTCGATCAGCACCGGACGGCCGTCCGCGGCGATGCGGGTCTCGATGTGGAACGGCCCGACGGTGATGTCGAAGGCGGCGACCACCTGCGCGGCGAACTCGTGCAGCAGCTGTCCGTGCGGTGAACTCCGTGGCGGCGTGGCGACGTGGCCCATCTCGAAGAACTGCGGCAGCGCGCTGACGAGTTTCGTGGTGATGCTGACGAGATGCAGCCCGGCCGCGTCCACCCAGCCCTCCAGAGAGAACTCGGGGCCCTCGACGTACTCCTCGACCAGGGCGACCCGCCGCGGATCGTGGTGGAACTTGACCTCGCCGTACCGGTGGATCTCCGCGCACGCGCGCTGGTATTCGTCCGCGTCCCGGACGAGGCGCACCATCAGGCTGCCGCCCCAGTCGGCCGGCTTGACGACCGCCGGGAACGCGAAGGGACATTCGCCCACATCGTCGGCCGGGACCGTGATCGATGCCGGGACGGCGATGCGGTGCTTGACGCAGCGCTCCCGCATCACGTCCTTCTGCCGGACGGCCTCGGCCGTATCCTGGCTCAGCGCCGGCAGCCCGAGGGCGCGGGCCAGCTCGGCCGCCGGGCCGACGGTGTACTCGAAGCCCGCGATGACGCCGGTCGGCGTCACCCCCAGCCGGTCGACGAGCGCCAGCAGAGCGGGGACGCCGTGGTCCGGATGCCAGTCGACGACGCGCGCGCCGGAGTGGACCTCCGCCGGCAGCAGGTCGGGAAACTGCGTCGGGATCAGGCACGGGACACCGGCCGCCACCAGCCGGCTCGCCAGCTGGATTCCGGCCGAGAGCGGCTGGACGATTATCAACACGCGGCGCCGGCCTTCCCCACGTGCAGGGTGAACACCATCGGCACCGGACCGAAGTTCTCCAGCGTCCGCAGCCCCTGGGCCTGGGCCGCGCGGTCGGTGGTCACGCAGGCGTCGTAGTCGCCCGCGGCGCAGGCGGCGGCCGCCACCGAGTTGCTGCTCGCGTACGAGATCGTGCCCCGATTCGTCACCAGGCAGCTGGGGGCGGGATGGGTGACGATGGTGGTGACGGACTGCTGGCCCGGCCGCGCGGCGAGCACCATGTCGTACGTGTCCAGGATGAAGCTGTCGGCCATCGTGAGCCGATGGAGATTACCGAACACCAGGTCGTGCAGGCGCGGATAAACGGCACAGGCGAGGATCGCCTCGCTGCCGTCGAACGCCATGACGTCGAGGCCATCCTCGACCTCGGCGTGCAGGACCACCCGGCCCTGGCGCTGTCGGTCGGCGAACCAGCGGTGCGCGGCCTTCTCCAGGTTGGTGCCGGTCGGCCCGAGCGTGTGGATGGTGGTGACGTGCGGCAGTTCGGTTGAGCTGGAACCCGCTGTGGAACGGCCGTTGGCGTCAGGCATCCGCCATCTCCCTTACTGTCGGTCGGTCGAGCTGTGAACGGATGCAAGGTCTTTGCGTACGCTCCGCAGCCATCCGTGGGTGTCCGGGCGGCTGCCGTGCTGGATCTCCATGAGCGTGTGCCGCACCCGGGCGGTCACCACGCCTTCCTGCCCGTCCCCGATCGTCACGTCGTCGTCTCCGTCGGCGATCCGGCCGACCGCCACGACCACGGCGGCGGTCCCGCACGCGAACATCTCGACGAGTCGCCCGGACCGGGCGCCGGCCATGAGGGCGTCGATCGGGGTCGGCTCCTCGGTGACCGGAATGCCGAGCTCACCGGCGAGGGTGATGACGCAGTCGCGGGTCACGCCCCGCATGATCGTCCCCTGGCACGGCGGGGTGGTCAGCCGCACGCCGTGCCGCTCGTCGTCGTCGCGCCAGACGAAGAAGACGTTCATGCCGCTGAGCTCTTCGACCCAGCGGAACTCGAGGCCGTCGAGCCACAGCACCTCGTCGTAGCCGCGCGCCTGGGCTCGCTTGCGGGTCAGCAGGCTGGCGGCGTAGTTGCCGGAACACTTCGCCTCGCCCATCCCGCCGCGCACCGCGCGTACCGTGTCCGCCGAGGTCAGCACGGAGATCGGGGTGAAGGCCCGGCCGAAGCAGGGGTCGGCCGGATACGCCAGGAAGGTGCACCGGTAGCGCCGCGAGTCGCGGAGCCCGAGCTCGGCCTCGGTCGCGATCATCAACGGGCGCAGGTAGAGGCCCTGGCCCGGCTCCTCGGGTAGCCAGCCGTCGTCAACGGCGACGAGCTGAGCGCAGGCGTCCAGGAACAGGTCGGCCGGCATCTCGGCCATCGCCAGCCGACGCGCCGACCGGGCCAGCCTGCGGGCGTGGTCGGCGGGGCGGAACAACGCGGCGGAGCCGTCGGGCTGGCGGAACGCCTTCAGGCCCTCGAAGACGCTCTGTCCGTAGTGCAGCACGAGGGTGCCGGGATCCATGGTCATCGGGGCGTACGGCTCAACGGAGAGGTCGGACCAGCCGCGCTCGGCCGACCAGTCGACGACCGCGGTGTTGTCGGTGTGGAACCGGCAGAAACCGGGATCGCGAAGGGCAACGGCACGGTCGGTGATGGTCGGGATCCCGTCAGACATGGACCTCACTGCCCCAGAGGCTCAGGGATGCCCGGGGGCCGCCGTACCTGTCCGCCTTGTTCTCCGGTTCCAGTAGCAATCTCTCGTACAGGAAATCGGTGACCTTCTCGCGATAGGACTCGTCGTCGGTGATCGCCTCGAATTCCTCGATCGTCCGGACGAGTTCCTTGGCCGATGCGACGATTTCCGCCTTGCCGGCCAGACTGCGCCGGCCGTCGTCGCCGATGGTGAACAGGCCGTGCTCGGCAAGCCAGGTGCCGAGGGCGAAGCCGGTCCCGGAGTCGAAGTTGCGCAACGGGCGTGGCTCGGCCGGGTAGCGGAAGAGCCTTTCCAGGATGATGTACTCGAAAATGATGTCGCCGTAGGGCACCGACTCCTCGTGGCAGGCGATCGCCGACTTCAGATCGACCTTGAGCTCCTCGGCGAGACCGGGGCGCCATTTCGTCTTCAACGCCAGGTGCTGATCCAGTGGACGGGGCCCGGTGTGGTGGTAGTAGTCGTGCAGGTAGCCCCAGACGCAGCGCGCCTGATAGACGTCCTCCGGGTCGACGTCGGCGGACGCCAGCACCTTCGTGTCGGCGAACGGGGAACCGACACCACAGAGCCGCGCCACGATTTCCAGCGTGCGGGCGTAGATGGTGGTGTGCCGGTTGAAGAAGAACCAGGCGAACGACTGATCCACTGTGGGACTGGCCGTCGGAATGTTCTCCGGGAAGAAGACGACGCAGTTTCCGTCGCGCAATCCTGGGGAGGCGGAAAGGAGTCGGGTCGATTGGAAAACCGCTTTGTCGTGCGGATAGCGCGACTGAAGTTCGGCGGTGCAGTCCGGGTCCTGGCGGACGACCGTGAACGCCTCGAGGAAGGCGCCGCGGGAGCCGTCGCCGTTGGGCAGGGTGACCGGTCCGACGAACGCGGCGGCTTCTCCGTCCTCCGGCGCGGGAACGGTGTCACGGGTCGCGTCGAAGGCCGGCTTCGCCAGGAAGCCGGAGTCTGACCAGGCACGCAAGTCGTGGACCGTCGCCTCGATCTGACGCGTCGGCATCAGCGGAGCGAGCTGCTCGATGTCGCGGCAGAGCTGGTCGAGGTGCGCGAGGGCCTGATCGCCGTCGCCACGGATCTGGGCCGCGCGGATCAGGCCGGCGGCCGGCACTATGCGACGCTCGAATTCCAGGAGCTGAGAGAGCGTGCGTGGTTCCACAATATCCCCTCGGCAGCAGCATCGACGCCGTTACGGCGTCCCACCCCGTGATGCACCTCGAAGTATGCACGAAAGTTCCCCATCCCCCGAGGAACCGCTTGATCGAAATCCTCTGGGGCTGATCCGGGTCCGTCAAACGACTCTCGCTATCTGGGATATCGACAGGAGTGACTAGTGGTATTGCCGGTCTTGACTGCCCCTTGTTTTGCCCGATTGCGAGGTAAATATCGGCTGATGGCCAGTGTCGAACCTCCACACTGAATGGCTAAAGTCAACAATGTGGCATCGACGGTCAATCAAATCATATGAGCGCAATGTCCAACTTGGACGAATAGATTAGGAAGCGTTCAGGCCGGTTGGCCCACGCCCGCGACGAAGGCGTGCGCCAGATGTCGGGTGTGCGTCAGGGTGATCAGCCAGGAATGGACACCGGCCGCCTCGGCGAGCGCCGCCGCGCGCCCGGCCAGGGCCAGTTCCGGCTGCCCGGAGTGCCGGCGCACCACCTCGATCTCCCGCAGGGCCGCCCCGCTCAGGCCGGTGCCGAGAGCCTTCAACACCGCCTCCTTGGCGGCGAAACGGACGGCGAAGCGTTCCGCCGGGTCGCGTTCGAGCAGGCAGTACGCGCGCTCACCCGCGGTGAAGTGCCGCTGCGCGAAGCGCGGCTGCCGGGCCAGCAACGCCCGGATGTCGTCGACGTCGACGAGGTCGGTGCCCGCACACACGACCACCCGGCCCACCACCTGGCGGGCGGCGCTGTCGGCGGCCGCGACGATCCGCTCGTCACCCCGGCTCACCGGCGCACCGTCCCTCCCGAGTCGCCGCAGTCTGCCTATGACCGGCGACAATACGGTCGGTATTCTGCACCTGTCATCCGACAAACTTCCCCTGCGTGTTCGTTCTCGGTGACTGAGCGCCCAGGGGTGCGGCCATTGAGAGGACCCGGCCATGAGCCTGCCGTTCCCGTTGCAGCAGAATCCGAACCCGGCCAGCGCGCAGCGGCGAGCCGAGATCATGGCGAATCCGGGGTTCGGCACCTACTTCACCGACCACATGGCACGGGCGGTGTGGAGGCCGGACGGCGGCTGGCAGGATTCCGAGATCGTCCCTTTCGGCCCGATCCTCATGCACCCGGCCGCGGCGGTGCTGCACTACGCGCAGGAGATCTTTGAGGGGATGAAGGCGTACCGGCACGCCGACGGCTCGATCTGGTCGTTCCGGCCGCAGGCCAACGGCGAGCGCTTCGCCCGGTCCGCCCGACGGCTGGCACTGCCCGAACTGCCGGTGCCGGACTTCATGGCCTCGGTCGAGGGGCTGGTCCGGGCCGACCAGGTGT
This sequence comes from Micromonospora sp. M51, assembly GCF_018070305.1. Lineage (NCBI taxonomy): Bacteria > Bacillati > Actinomycetota > Actinomycetes > Micromonosporales > Micromonosporaceae > Micromonospora > Micromonospora sp. M51. The sequence goes on from NZ_JAGPXZ010000189.1 coordinate 7,758, forward strand.
GGGTGCCGGACGAGGACGAGTACAGCGTCTACCTGCGACCCTTCATGTTCGCGTCCGAGCCGTTCCTGGGGGTTCGGCCGGCGAAGGAGATCACCTACATGGTGATCGCCTGCCCGGTCGGCGCGTACTTCTCCGGTGGTGTCAAGCCGGTCTCCATCTGGCTCTCCACCGAATACACCCGGGCGGCGCGCGGCGGCACGGGTGAGGCGAAGTGCGGCGGCAACTACGCCTCCAGCCTGGCGCCGATGGTCGAGGCCGCCGAGCACGGCTGTGAGCAGGTCTGTTTCCTGGACGCCGCCGAGGGCCGCTACGTGGAGGAGTTGGGCGGCATGAACCTCTACTTCATCACCGCCGACGGCAAGATCATCACCCCGGAACTCGGCACCATCCTCGAGGGCGTCACCCGGGGGTCGATCCTCATCCTCGCCAAGGACCTGGGCCTGGAGGTCGAGGAGCGCCCGGTGGAGATCCGGGAATGGCAGGAGGGCGTGGCGTCCGGCGCGATCACCGAGGTCTTCGCGTGTGGCACCGGCGCCGTGGTCACGCCGGTCGGGCGTCTGGTCTGGGACGGCGGCGAGGTGACGGCACCGAAGGCCGGTGCCGAGGACTCGGTGACCATGCGGCTGCGCCGGCATCTGCTCGACATCCAGTACGGCCGGGCCGCCGACCCGTACGGCTGGATGACCCGCCTGGTGTGACGAGGACCGTCCGCTCGGTCGCGTCGCTGTTCGCGGCCACGCCACGGGCGGGCGGCGTCACGGTGTGCGGTAGTGGCCGGTCAGGCGACCGAGCTTCATGGCCAGGTGCAGGCACAGGCGTTCGTTGCCGTCCTTGAGGTCGGTCCCGGCGAGCTGTTCCACCCGCTGCAGCCGGTAGTACAGCGTGGTCCGGTGCAGTCGCAGTTTCTCGGCGGTCGCGTGCGCGTTGCCCGCCAGGTCGAGGTAGGCCTCAAGGGTCTCCAGCAGCACCTGGTGGGCGTCGTCGCGCAGCAGCCGCTCCAGCCCGGGATGGA
>NZ_JAGPXZ010001564.1:0-385 GCF_018070305.1 Micromonospora sp. M51
CGTCGGGAGCGCGCGGCCGAACTGCTGGACAGCCTCGGTGTCGCCGACTGCGCCGATCGCCGCCCGGGCCAACTCTCCGGAGGGCAGCAGATGCGGGTCGCGATCGCGGTGGCGCTGGCCAACCAGCCGCGCGTCCTGCTCGCCGACGAGCCGACCGGCGAGCTGGACGCGGCCACGTCCGCGGAGGTCTTCGGCGTGCTGCGCGACGTCAACCGGCGCTACGGCGTCACCGTCGTCGTGGTGACCCACGACCCGGCGGTCAGCGGCCAGGTCGAACGAACGGTCGCGATCCGGGACGGGCGCACCAGCAGCGAGGTGCTGCGCCGCACCACCACCGACTCGGCGGGCGACACCCACATGATCGCCGAGGAGTACGCGGTGATGG
>NZ_JAGPXZ010001565.1:0-383 GCF_018070305.1 Micromonospora sp. M51
TGCTCGGGCACCTCGACGGTGGGCACCCGCTGGCGCGCCCGTTCCTCGGGGTCGGGGTGCTCGGCGGGTTCACCACCTTCTCCACGTACGCGGTCGACGTCCAGCAGGCGATCGTCGCGGGCGCACCGGGCACCGCGCTGGCGTATCTCGCCGCGACGGTGCTCGGGGCGCTCGTCGCGGTCGGGCTGGGCGATGCGGTCACCGCCGGGCTGCTGCGCCGGGCGGCCCGATGACCGTCCTGCTCATCGCCCTGGGCGCGGCCATCGGCGCGCCGCTGCGCTACCTCGCCGACCGGGCCGTGCAGTCCCGACACGCCTCGGTGTTCCCCTGGGGCACATTGCTGGTCAACGTGGCAGGGTCGCTGCTGCTCGGCGCCTTGGCCG
>NZ_JAGPXZ010001566.1:0-383 GCF_018070305.1 Micromonospora sp. M51
TCGCCAACTCGATGGACGCGGTCGCCGACCGGGACTTCGTCGCCGAGTTCCTCTTCACCACCGCGTTGATCGGGGTGCACCTGTCCCGCCTCGGCGAGGAGGTGGTGCTCTGGACCTCGCACGAGTTCGGCTGGGTGGAGCTGGACGACTCGTTCGCCACCGGCTCGTCGATCATGCCGCAGAAGAAGAACGCGGACATCGCCGAGCTGGCCCGGGGCAAGTCCGGGCGGCTGGTCGGCGGCCTGATGACAGTGCTGACCATGCTCAAGGGCCTGCCGATGACCTACGACCGGGACATGCAGGAGGACAAGGAGCCGGCCTTCGACGCGGTCGACACCCTGGAGCTGCTGCTTCCGGCCCTGGCGGGAATGATCTCCACGATG
>NZ_JAGPXZ010000019.1:0-21253 GCF_018070305.1 Micromonospora sp. M51
GATCACCCCCACCTCTCCCCGCGTCGATCTTGCACTTTCGGTTGTCGTTATGCGGCACTTGCAGGGTTTGGTCCAGGCACAAAGTGCAAGATCGGCGCGGGGAGAGGTGGGGGTGATCCCGCGGCTTCGGCCACCGGGCGGGTCGTACCCGGCGAGCATGGGGACATGGATTCCGCGCTCGACCTGCTCCGACAGCTGGTCACCTCACCGTGGGTGTACCTGTTGATCTTCGGGCTCACGGCGGTCGACGCGTTCTTCCCGGCCGTGCCCGGCGAGGCGGCCGTCATCACCGCCGCCGTGCTCTCCACCAGCGGCAACCCCAACCTGGCGGCGGTGATCGTCGCCGCCGCGGTGGGCGCCTGCGCCGGCGACCACGTGTCGTACGCCATCGGGCGCGGTGGCGGCGCGAACCGGCTCGCCGGATTCCCCGACGGCAGCCGCCGACGGGCCAGCTCCGAGTGGGCGCGCCGCGCGCTGGACCGACGCGGTGGGCTGATCCTGACCACCTCCCGGTACCTGCCGGGCGGCCGGACCGCGGTCACCCTCACCATGGGCGCGGTGCGGTATCCCCGCCGGTCGTTCCTGCTCTACGACGCGATCGCGGCGGTCACCTGGGCCCTGTACTGCGGGTTGCTCGGCTACTTCGGTGGGCTGGCCTTCGAACGCCACCCCGTCAAGGGCGTCCTCGCCGGGATCGGCCTCTCGGTGATCGTCACGCTGGGCATCGAGGGCGTCCGGTGGCTGCGGCACCGGGCGCACCGCCGCGCCGCCGCCCGCCACTGACCGGGCCGGATCGGCCTGCCGTTCGTCAGAGCAGGTCGGCGTCGTGCACCAGGATGGCCAGCTGCACCCGGTTGCCCGCCTGGAGTTTCGCCAGCGCCCGGCTGACGTGCGCCTTCACGGTGGCCTCGCTCATCGTCAGCTGTCTGGCGATCTCCGCGTTGCCGAGCCCGCGCGCCACCTCCCGGACGATCTCCAGCTCGCGCGCGGTGAGCGGCGCGAGTCGCTGCCGGGCCGCTTCCCGACGGGCCGGACCACGCTCGGCGAACGAGCTGATCAGGCGCCGGGTCACCGTCGGGGCGAGCATCGCGTTCCCGGCGGCCACCGTCCGGACGGCGGCGGCCAGCTCGCGGGGTGGGGTGTCCTTGAGCAGGAATCCCACCGCCCCGGCCCGCAACGCCCGGTGCACGTACTCGTCGAGGTCGAAGGTGGTCAACATGATCACCTTCGGTCCGGCGGAGACCACCTCGGGCGCGACGGTCAGCCCGTCGACGCCCGGCATCCGCACGTCGAGCAGCACCACGTCGGGGCGTAACCGGTGCGCCTGCTCCACCGCGCCGGCACCGTCGGCCGCCTCACCGACGACGGTGATGTCCTCGGCCGCCTCCAGGATCAGCCGCAGGCCGGCACGGACCAGGTGCTCGTCGTCGACCACCACCACCCGGGGCGTCCGGGCCAGACCCCAGGTGATCGCCTCGGCCGGCTGGTCCCAGCTCGGCGCTTCCTCCAGCACCCCGGTCTCGGCACCGGCGTCGTCTCCGGCCGACCGCTCCCAGTACGCCGTCCAGACCTGCTGACCAGCGGACATGTCCGGGTGCACGAAGACGGTGCCGCGCCCGCGCCAGGCAGCGAGCCGCTCCGGGACCACCGGCACCGGCGTCTCACCGGTGACGGCCTCCAGGTCCTCCACGCCGAAGGCGTGCGGCAGCAGCTCGGCCATCCGCAGTGGCCGGGTCTTGCTCTCGATCAGGCACTCCGGCCCGCCGTGCTCCCAGAGCAGCTGCCGGCACCGGCCGCACGGCATCAACGGCTCGCCGGTCGCGTCGACGCAGGAGAGCGCGACGAGCCGACCGCCACCGGTGGCGTGCAGGCTGGACACGACCCCGCACTCGGCGCAGAGCGTCACCCCGTACGCGGCGTTCTCCACGTTGCAGCCGACCACCACCCGGCCGTCGTCGACCAGCGCGGCGGCGCCGACCGGGAACGTCGAGTACGGCGCGTACGCGTGCCGCATCGCTTCGGTGGCGGCAGCGCGCAACTGCGCCCAGTCAATGTCGGTCATGTCATCATTCTGCCGAAGTAGCCCAGGTCAGAAGCGGGCAGGGCCGGGTCCCCGGCCCTGCCCGCAGCGGTCTGTGGTGATGGTGGTCAGCCCTTGATGTACGGCTTGCCGTCGGCGGCCGGTGCCCGGACCCGGCCAACCAGCCCGGCGACGGCCAGGATGGTCGCCAGGTAGGGCAGCATGGCCAGGAACTGGCTGGGGATCGAGCTGCTGATCGCGCCCAGGTAGGTGGCGAGCTGGTCGGCGAACCCGAAGAAGAGGGCGGCGAGCAGCGCGCCGGTCGGGTTCCACCGGCCGAAGATCAGCGCGGCCAGGGCGATGAAGCCCTTACCACCGATCATGTTCTTGGTGAACGAGTAGAGCGCCAGCGTGTAGGACGCGCCGCCGATGCCGGCGACCACACCGGCCAGCAGGACGTTGCGGTAGCGCACCCGCAGCACCTTGACGCCGAGCGTGTCGGCCGCGATCGGGTGCTCGCCGACGGACCGGGTACGCAGCCCCCACCGGGTGCGGAACAACGCGATGTGGATCACCAGGACCAGGAGCAGCCCGAGGTAGAGGAAGATGTTGCCGCGGAACAACGCCGGCCCGAGCACCGGGATGTCCTTCAGCAGCGGGATCTCCCAGTTGCTGAAGCGGGGCGCGCTGTTGTACCTCGCGGCGTCGGTCTGCATCAGCCGCTCGTAGAGGAAGCCGGTGACGCCGACCGCCAACAGGTTCAGCACGATGCCCATGACGACCTGGTCGACCAGGTAACGGTTGGCGACGCCGGCGCGCAGCTGCGAGAGGAACGCGCCGCCGATGGCGGCGGCGACCAGGCCCACCCAGACGCTGCCGGAGATGCTGCCGAAGAGGGCGCCGCTGAACGCGCCCATCAGCAGCTGACCCTCGATCGCCACGTTGACCACGCCGGAGCGTTCGCAGAGCACACCGGCGAGCGCGCCAAAGATCAACGGCAGGGCCAGGATGAAGGTGCCCCGGATGATGTTGACCAGCGGCATGAAGTTCTGCCCGGTCGGCGCGGCGGAGATCTGCCAGCAGAGGAACGACAGCACGAAACCGACCAGCCCGACGGCGAGCACGGGAAGGAACCACCGCTTCGGCACCCCGGCGAGGAGCGCCGCACCGGCGGCGATCGCGATGATCCCGAACAGGATCGCCCCGATCGTGCCGTTGATCTCCAACGCGGCGCCGGCCGCGTCGTCGCTGAGGGTGAACCGGGCCTGCTGGTCGGTGGCGAGCGCGCCGAAGAGCACCGCGGACAGCAGACCGAGCCCCAGCAGCGTGAGGCCGACCTTGCGGCTGCGGGTCCAGAAGCCCTCGTCTACCGGGGCGACGGCGATGTCGGGGACAGCCATGGTGGACATCAGTTACCAGCCCTTCGCCAGGCTCGTCTGCAACCGGGCGGCGCGGGCGGCCCGGAGCTGGAAGATCGCCTTCACCAGGGCCGGCGCGGCGATGAAGATGACGATCAGCGCCTGGAGCACCGTCACCAGCTCCAGCGAGATCCCGGAGTACGACTGCATCCGGTTACCACCGGCCTGCAGCGCCCCGAACAGCAGCGCGGCGAGCAACACCCCCCAGGGCTTCACCCGCCCGAGCAGCGCCACCAGGATGCCGTCGAAGCCGATCTGCGCGACCACCAGCGGGGTCAACGCGCTGGCGGTCGAGCCGAGCACCATGTTCGAGCCGCCGAGGCCGGCCAGGATGCCGGCAAAGACCATGATCAGGATGTACGTCCGGGTGACGCTGATGCCGGCGGTCCGGGCGGCGTCCGGGTTGGCACCGACCGCACGCAGCTCGAAGCCGAGCGTCGAGCGGTTGAGCAGCCAGGCGACCGCCCAGGTGGCCAGCACGGCGAGCAGGATGCCGGCGTGCACCCGCAGGTTGTCGCCGAGCAGTCGGGGCAGCTGGGCGGAGGTGTCCACCGCCTTGCTGATCGCGTCGGTACGGGTCGGGTCCTGCACGCCGTTCTGCACGATCAACCAGGTGAGGAAGTACGTGGCGACGTAGTTCAGCATGATCGTGTTGATCACCTCGTGCGCGCCGGCCCGGGCCTTGAGGATGCCGGGGATGAAACCCCAGATCGCTCCGCCCAGCGCGCCGGCCAGCACCGCCACCAGCAGGTGCAGGCCCGGCGGCAGCGGCAGCAGGAAGCCGGCCAGCGCCGCCATGATCACGCCGATGGTGGCCTGGCCCTGGGCGCCGATGTTGAACAGGCCGCCACGGAAGGCCAACGCCACCGACAGACCGGTGAAGACCAGCGGCGCCGCGTAGGTCAGCGTCTCCGAGATCGGCGCGAGCACCGCCTGCCAGCCGTTGGCGCCGTCCAGCCAGCCGGAGAACGCCTCGGGGTCGAAGATCGAGCCCTTGAACAGGTTCGCGTACGCCTCGCTGACGAGCGTCCAGCTGGAGTTGATCGCGTCGGACGGGCGGGAGGTGATGTACGAGTACGTGGAGAGCACATCGGGATCAGAAATGATCATCAGTACCGCGCCGACCACGATCGCCAACACCAGCGACAGCAGGGTCACCGTGAAGGTGTTGGCCGCCCAGAGGTTGTCCAGGAACAGCCGACCCAGGCTCGGCTTCGACCCCGGCTCCGGCTTCGCCGCCGGGCGGTCCGGCTCGGTCGCCACCTCGGCCCGTTCGGTGTTGCCGAGCGCGTTCTGCGCCGCCTGCGCCTCGCTCGCCGGCTCCTTGTCCGGCGAGCCGGACTGCGGGTTGGGTGAGTCGCTCATGCCGTCACTCCGCTTCGCTGCGTGACGCCATGAGGCACCAACGCCCTGCAACACCGATTCACTCGCTGCCGCTCGCTCATGCCGTCACTCCGCTTCGCTGCGTGACGCCATGAGGCACCAACGCCCTGCAACACCGATTCACTCGCTGCCGCTCGCTCATGCCTCGTCCTCGCTCGCGGAGCCCGGGTCGCTCGCCGGGCTCCCGTCGGTGGCCGGCCCGTCGCCGGGCGCGGCGTCCGTGTTGCGCTCGTTCGCCGAGTCCGGGGTGATGCCGGCCATCAGCAGGCCGATCTCCTCACGCGGGGTGTCCGGGCCGACGATGCCGATGATGCGACCGCGGTACATCACCGCGATCCGGTCGGCCAACCCGATCACCTCGTCGAGTTCGCTGGAGACCACCATGACGGCGGTGCCGACGTCCCGTTCGTGGATGATCTGGCTGTGGATGAACTCGATCGACCCGACGTCGACACCACGGGTCGGCTGGGCGGCGATGAGGAGCTTCAGCGGCCGGGACAGCTCCCGGGCCACGATCACCTTCTGCTGGTTGCCGCCGGAGAGCGTGCACCATGCCGATCCCGGCACCGACCGCGTCGGACGGGCCCTTCAGCTTCAACGGCTTGCCGTCGACCAGGATCTCGCCCTCGTCAGGCTGGTAGAGCCCGTAGAGCACGTTCATCAGGGTCGACTTGCCCGCGCCGTTCTCGCCGAGCAGGGCATGAATCTCTCCAGGCTCCACCGTCAGGTCGATGTGGTCGTTGGCGACCAGATCACCGAACCGCTTGGTGATGCCGCGCAGTTCGAGTCTCAGCGCAACCTCCTGGAGTGCGAGCGATGGTGCAGCCTAGCTGCCGTCAACCCGGCCGGAGCGGCCCGGCTGACGTGGTGCGCGATCGGCCGCTCCGACCCCACGGTCACCCGCAGGGCCGAAGCGGCCGATCGGTCGTACCTGTCCCCCGCCGACCTCCCCGATGATCTCACCGGAGGAGCCGTGCGGTTGTCACTTGGTCGGCTGAGCCTTCGAGGTGACGGTGATGGTGCCAGCGGCGATGTCAGCCTTGATCTTGTCGACCTCAGCCTTCAGCTCGGCCGGAACCTTGCTGTCGAAGTCGTGGTACGGGGCGATCGAGACACCGTTGTTGGCCAGGGTGCCGACGAAGCCCGGGTTGGCCGGAAGCTTGTCACCGGCGGCAGCCTTCACCACGGCCTCCTTGACGGCGTCCGGGATGTTCTTGACCACGGTGGTGATGATCGCCGAGCAGTCCGGGGTGCTCTCGCAGCCGTCGACGTCCACCCAGATGGTGCTGTACTTGCCACCCGAGGCCTTGGCGGCGGCGGTGGTGCCGAGGCCGGAGCCGCCGGCGACCGGCATGATGATGTCCGCGCCCTGGGCGACCAGCGCGTCGGAGACCTTCTTGCCCTCGTCCTGCTTGTCGAAGGCGTTGGAGAAGGAGCCCTTCTGGGTCTCCTTGTTCCAGCCCAGCGCCTGGACGTTCTTGCCCTTGGCCTTGTTGTACTGCGCGACGCCGTCGACGAAGCCGTCCATGAAGATCGTCACCGGCGGGATCGGCACCGCACCGTAGGTGGCCACCTTGCCGGACTTGGTCATTCCGGCGGCCAGGTAACCGGCCTGGAACGCGGCCTGCGCGGTGTCGAACTGCATCGGGTAGACGTTGTCCACACCCGGGTTGGCGTCGACGATGCCGAACACCTGGTTCGGGTTCGCCGCCGCGATCTTCTTAGTGGCGTTCTCCATCAGGCCACCGACCGCCAGGATGAAGTCGCACTTCTGGTTGACGAACTGCGTCAGGTTCGGCTCGTAGTCCGCCTCCGCCTTCGACGCGACGTACTTGATGTCGATGTTGTCGTTGGCGGCCTTGGCCTCCTGCAGGCCCTTCCAGGCCGAAGCGTTGAACGACTTGTCGTCGATGCCGCCGACGTCGGTCACCATGCAGGCGCTGAACTTCTTGGCGCCACTGCCGGCGTTGTTGTCATCCTTGGGCGCCTCGCCACAAGCGGCGGCGGTGAGCGCGAGCCCACCCACCGCGAAGATCGAGGCGATCCGCATCCCACGCACCGAGCGCAAGACGTCTCCTTCCCATTGCTCACCGCGCCTTGTGCGGTGGCAGCCCATCAGCCGGCCTGCGGGTGTGCCGCCGGCTGTCCCACGTTACGGACGGGAGCGTACGCCCGCGTCCACCCACCGGCCGACAATCGTGCACGACTGTTGAGCGCCTGTTACCCGGGTGTAACCCTTGCGTGGGGCAAGTCACTCTTCGTGCTGGTAGCCGAGCGCCAAGGTGTCCGCAACGTCCGTTTCCTGGAGGCGCCCACCCTCCCCGGACGTTACCGCCAAAAGACCGCTACCGCCGCGTTGACCAGGGTCAGGCCGACGATCGCGAGGAAGTGACCACGGTTGACCACGTCCCGCTTCCGGGAGAAGAAGACCATGACGAAGATCAGCAGCGCGATCACCAACTTCGTCACAAGTTTCGCCGGCGCCGGCTCGTCGCCGTCGCGTAGCGGCGCGGACAGGCCCAGCCCGGTCAGCAACTGGATCACCGCGCCCCAGAGCATGGCCTGGTTGATCCGCAGCCGACCGCTGGCGTACTGGGCGATCGAGCCGCCGAGCAGCAGGGCGAACCCGATCAGATGGACGTAGAGGAGGATGAGTCTGAGAGCTTCCACGCTCGCCATACTCCCCTATGAACGACGGATCGTAGTAGCGGGATCCGCCGACAGGCGCGAATCAGTCGATCAACCGGTCGTTCCCGGGGTGGAACCGGACATGGCCGGCTCGCGCGGCTGGTCGAGCACCGTCTGCGACCCGGCTCGGCTGTCACCGCCGAACGCGACGGCGACCCATCCGGCAAGGCTCACCGCAGCCAGGAGCACCACCGGCAGCGTCACCCGGTTCACCGAGGTCGCCAGCCACCACTGGATCTCGTTCGGGCCGGACAGGTAGGTCCCGATCAGAACCGCCAGGTAGTAGCCGTTGGCCGCCCACACCCAGCCGTCCGCCGCCAGCCCGGCGGCATGACGCCGCCCCCGCAGGAAGAGGGTGCCGATCAACGCCACCACCGCGGCGCCCACCAGCAGCGGACCAACCACGTCCCACAACGCCGCGACGGTGAACTGGAAGCGTTCCACCACCCCCGCGTCCCGAGCATCCGAGGTGCCGCTGGTGATGTCCGACTGGGCGTCCAACAGGCGGGCCAGCACCGCCCAGGCACCCCCGGCCAGCACCGGCAGCCACACCAGCGCCGCCCGCCGCAGGTCGGCGCGGCCCCGCACGGTGACCAGCACGGCCAGGCCCGCGACGGCGATCAGCCCCTCGTTCTTACTGAGCGCCGCGACGGTCAACAGCACCAGCGGCACCGCGGGTCGGCGCAGCGGATCCGCACCGAGCAGCAGCGCCACCGCCGCACCGGCGAAGGCAGTGGACCAGAGCGCGTCGGCGAGACCACCGGTCACTGCGTACGGGACGTTCGCCCAGGTTGCCAGGCCCACCGCGATGGCCAGCGCCCAGGCCACCCGCGCGGACACCCGGTTCAGCGCCCGCCGGACCAGGTAGACCAGCATCGCGACCGCCGAGACGGTGACCAACGTGCCGACGAGCTGCGCGGTACGGAAGTCCGGCTCGACGACGCTCCACACGGCGGCGACGGGCGCCGAGGCGAACGGCGGGTAGTCGGTGTGCGAGAAGACGAAGGCGGGGCTGCCGATCGTCGCCCGCGCGTACTCGCTGCCGTTGGCGAAGTAGCCGGCGTGCAGCCACCAGATGGAGTGGGCGTCCCACTGGAAGGCCGGCTCGAAGATCATGAAGCACGGTGGGAGCAGTGGCAGCGCGATCAGCAGGGCGTGCGACCACCCCCCGTACGGTGCCGACTCGCCGGGGCGGCGCGACAGCCACCAGGCGCCGGCCGCCCCGGCGACCAGCACCAGCGCGAGCCAGAGCAACAGCGGACCGCCGACGACCAGCATCAGGACCACCGCGACAGTGCTCAGGAGCGCCGCCGTCACCGGCGCGAAGAGCACTGCGAGGAAGGGACTGCGCAGCACCGCGAAGGCCAGCGGAAAACCGGCGGCGAGGAGGCCGAGCACGGCGAGCATCGAGGTGAGAGCCATGTCGTCAGCCGACCTTCCGGACGACCAGCCGCACGCCCGGGCTGGTCGGCCGCTTCCGCTGCACCGTGGTCACGCCCACCCAGTAGTCCCGAGGACCCGCCTGGACGACCACACATCCGCGCAGCACGGCAAGCTCACTCAACCGCTGTTGCCACAGGTCCTTGTTCGCCCGGGCCGGGGTGAGCGAGATCCGGCTGCCGGCGGGCACCTGCTCGACGAACTGCTGCCAGAGCGTCTCCAGATCCACCTGATGCTGGAGGGCCGGAAGGTCGTGTTCCCGGTCGGTCATGAAGGCGAGGCCACGACCGGTGGCCTGCACGGCGCCCTGGGCGGTCAGCAGGAGGCAGCCCACACCGACGAGCGCCACGACGACCCGGGCGATCGTGGTCGGGTCCCGGCGCTTCGTGCTGGTCATCGGTCAGCGAGGGTCTTGGCGGGGATGCCGCCGGGACGACGCCGGGCTCGTTCCCGGCCCAGGATCCACAACGCCTCGATGCCGTCCCGCCAGGTGATCTTCTTGCCCTCCGCGCGGCCCCGCGCCCGATAGGTGATCGGCACGTCGTAGGGGCGGATCTGCCGGCGCAGCAGCTTGCCGGTCACCTCGGCCTCCATGCCGAACCCGCGCGACCGGATGTTCAACGACCGGAACAGCTCCACCGGCATCAGTTTGAAGCACGTCTCCACATCGCCGATGTAGGAATTGAAAAGAATGTTCGCCGCCGTGGTGACGCCGCGGTTGCCGACCACGTACCAGAAGCTGTAGGCACTGTGGCTGCCGAAGGTGCGGTTGCCGTAGACGACTGTCGCCTGCCCCTCCAACACCGGCGCCAACAGCTGAGGGATGTCCTGGGGGTCGTACTCCAGGTCGGCGTCCAGGATCACCATGTACTCGCCCCGGGCGTTGTCCACAGCGGTCCTGATCGCCGCGCCCTTGCCCGCGTTGCGCGGGTGGGTCACGACCCGCAGCCGCGCGTCATCCATCCGACCGAGGATCTCGGCGGTCTCGTCAGTGCTGCCGTCGTCGACCACCACGATCTCGATCTCGCACGGGTACTGCACGGCGAGGGCCTGCTTCAGGGCCTCCCCGACGCGTTCCGCTTCGTTGTAGACCGGCATCAAGATCGACAGTTGCACGAGAGTCTCCCCGGGAACAGCACCGGACGGCGGATGAAGGGCGGCGGGCCACCAGCGGCCAGTGAAACAAAAGCGCCACACGTTCGCTGGCCCGCTCTCGCTGAGCAACGTCAGCACGGCGCCGGAGCACCCTACCGCGCGCCACCGGAGATCGACCGCCCCCGGTCTCACCCCTTGACGGCTCCCGAGGTCAGCCCGGAGACGATGTACCGCTGGAGAAACTGGAAGACCAGCACCGTCGGGATCGCGGTGAGCAGGGTGCCGGCCGCGAAAATGCCGAAGTTGTTGTTGCGCTCGTTGCCCTCCAACAGGCCGTACATCCCCACCGCCAGGGTCTTGGAGTCGCTACTGGTGAGGAAGACGTTGGCCATCAGGAACTCGTTGATGGTGCCGATGAAGGCCAACAGCCCGGCCACCGCCAGGATCGGCGCCACCAGCGGCAGCATGATCCGGAAGAAGACCTGGGCGTGCGACGCACCGTCCATGGTGGCCGACTCGTCCAACTCCCGCGGCAACGTGTCGAAGAAACCCTTCATCAGCCAGGTGTTCACCCCGAGCGCGCCACCCAGGTAGAGCAGCAGCAGACCCCACGGAGTGTTGAAGCCGATCGACGGCCACAGGTCGGTGATCGTGCCGAAGATCAGGTAGATCGCCACGATCGCCAGGAACTGCGGGAACATCTGCACCAGGAGCAGCGACAGCAGCCCCACCCGGCGGCCGCGGAACCGCATCCGGGAGAAGGCGTACGCGGCGAGCGCCGAGAGGAACACCGACGCGAACGCCGCCACCCCGGCGATCAGCAACGAGTTGAGGAACCACCGCCCGAAAGCGGTCCGCTCGAACAACCCACCGACATTGTCCAGCGACACCCCGCCGGTCGGCACCAACTCGGTGGTGGACAACGTACCGAGCGGGTTGAGTGCCGCGGACACCACGAAAACGATCGGGAACAGGCTGAACAACACGGCGAGCACGGCGACCAGGTGCCGCCAGCCGACCTGGGTGAACCAGCGGCCACGCCGCCGGCCGGCCTGGTTGAGGTTGAGGGTTGTCACGCGTACACCTCTTCCTGTTTGCGGGTGCGCCGGAAGCCGACCGCGGAGACCACCGCGACGATGGCGAAGATGAACACCGAGATGCCGGCGGCGAAGCCGAGCTGCGCCCCCTGGCCGCCGAAGGCGAGCCGATAGGTGTACGTGATCAGCAGGTCGGTGGCGCCGTTCGTCGGGTTGTCGGCGGGGAAGGGCGCACCGTCGGTGGTCAGGTAGATCGCGTTGAAGTTGTTGAAGTTGAACGCGAACGACGAGATCAGCAGCGGCGAGAGCGCTACCAGCAACAGCGGCAGGGTGACCGCGCGGAAGGACTGCCAGGGTGAGGCCCCGTCGACCGAGGTGGCCTCGGTCAGCTCGCGCGGGATGGCCTGCAACGCACCGGTGGCCACCAGGAACATGTACGGGTACCCGAGCCAGAGCTGCACCAGGATGACCGCGAAGCGGGCCGTCCACGCCTGACCGAACCAGTCCACGTCCAGCCCGAACAGGTTGTTGATCAGCCCGAAGTCGGCGTTGAACATGTCCCGCCAGGCCAGCAGCATCGCGAACGACGGCATGGCGTACGGCAGGACCAGCAGCACCCGGTAGAGATTGGTGCCGCGCATCCGGGCCGAGTGCAGCGCGACCGCGATCAGCATGCCGAGCAGGAACGTCCCACCGGTGGAGCCGATGGCGAAGGCGAAGTTCCAGATCAGGGTGCTGAGGAAGGGGCCGGAGACGTTCTTGTCGGTGAGCACACGGGTGAAGTTGGTCAGCCCGGCGTTGACCTTCCAGCCCTGGGCCAGCCGCTCACCGTCGGCGGCGACGAAGGCACCCGCCTCGTCGTCGGCGGTCCAGGTCCGCCCGGTCTCGGCGTCGCGGACGCAGTCGCAGGCGGCGTCGTACGCCCGCACCGCCTTGCCCTCGTACGCGCGGGACAGGCCGCTGGAGCGCAGCGCGCCACCGGGGGTGGGCACCACCAGGTCGGTGATCTCCTTGCTGCGGGAGCTGGCCTGGCCGATGTTCAGCACTGTGTACCCGGCGGCGGCGGTGACCCTCCCGCCGGTGGCGACCGTGACGTCGGCACTGTCGAGTCGGCGCAGCCCGTCGCTGTCACCGACGGAGACCGCGCCGGTGCCCGGGTCGGTGACCAGGAAGACCAGCGCACCGGTGGCCGGGTCGCCGGTGGTGGCGATCGTCAGGGCGTACTCGGCGGATCCGGGTACCTGGGTGACCGACGAGGACTCGATGGCGACGATCGCGTCGTCCTTGCTGCCCCGGTGCCCGTCCCCGAAGTTGGTGAAGGCGGTGCTGGCGGTGTAGAGCACCGGGATGACCTGGAAGGCGATCAGGAACAGGGTTCCCGGGACCAGGTACTTGGCGGGGACGTGCCGACGGGTGAGGTACAGGTAGAACAGCCCGGCGGTGGACGCCACCAGCAGCGCCAGGCCGACCCACATCTCGGCGGCGACGAGCGGGAACGCCGCCCAGACGGCGACACCGGCGGTCAGGCCGAGCAGGAGCACCTTGCCGGCGAGCCCGGTCAGGGTGATCGGCGCGTGGTCACGTGTGGCACGGGAGCGCGGGGGTGGGGAGCCGGCGGGCTCCCGGCCCGGGGCCTGCGTGGCAGACCCCGGGCCGGACAGCGGCGTACTCATTACTTGATCTGGCCGGAGATCGTCTTGCCGGCGGCGGTGATGGTGCTGGTCGGGTCCGCCCCACCGATGACGGCGGCCTCGGCCTTGCCGAACGGGTCCCAGATCGCGGCCATCGCCGGAATGGCCGGGAGCACCTGCCCGTTCCTGCCCGCCTCCTGGAACTTGGCCAGGTCCGCGTCGGCGCCCTTGACCTGGTCGAGGGCGGCGGTCAACGCCGGCGGCCGGGGCTCGGCGTTGTACAACGCGACGGCCAGCTCGGGCGTGGTGGTGTAGTTGGCCACGAACTCCTGGGCCAGCGCCTTGTTGGTGCCCTTGGCCGCGACGTAGAACGCCTGCACGCCCACGAACGGCTGGGCTTCCCTGCCGCCGGCGAAGCCGGGGATCGCCGAGATGTCGTACGAGATGCCGGCCTTCTTGACGTCGGCCACGGCCCACGGTCCGGAGACCAGGTACGCGCACTTCTTGCCGGTGAAGGTGGCGATCGAGTTGGTGTCCGCGATGGAGCGCTTGAGCACACCCGCGCCCTTCTCGCCGAGCGCGCCGATCTTCTTGAAGGCCTCAATGGACTCGGGCTTGCCCACGCCCAGGTCCTTCGGGTCGTAGTCGCCGTTGGCGCCGGTGCCGAAGAGGTATCCGCCGGCCGAGCTGTAGAGCGGGTAGATGTGGTAGGCGTCGCCGTTCTGGCCGACCTGGAGGCAGAGCGTCTCGGTGACCTTCTTCGACGCCGTGAGCTGCTTGCCCTTGGCGACCAGGTCCTCAATGGTCTTCGGCGCCTCGGGGGCCAGCTCGGTGTTGCGGATCAGCGCCAGGTTCTCCTGCGCGTACGGCACGCCGTAGAGCTGGCCGTTGAAGGTGACCGCCTTGACGGCTGTCGCGTTGAAGGCGCTCTTCTGGTCGGCGGCGAGCTGCACCGGGTCGATGGCGCCGTTCTGCACCAGGTTACCGATCCAGTCGTGTGCGCCGACCACGACGTCCGGCCCGCTGCCCTGTTGGGACGCGGTGACGAAGTTGGTCTGCAGGTCCTTGCTGACGGCCTGGACCTCGACGGTGACGCCGTTCTCCTGGCCGAACTTCTCGGCGAACGGCTTGAGGGCGGCGGTCCGCTTGTCGTCCGCCCAGATGACCATCTTGCCGCCGGCTGCCTTGGGGGTGTCCTTCGCGGCCGGCTCGTCGCTGTCGCCACCGCAGCCCGAGGCGGCGAGCGCCAGGGCGAAGAGGGCGACCACACCCGCGGTACGGATGCGCATCGGTGCTCCTGTCGTCATGGCGGGTCCGCCGGGGGAGGGCGGCCGGCCAGTGGAAAGTTTGGAAGTTCTTGCCAACCGACGCATGATGTTGCGCCGCTGCTCGCGCATGTTGCGGGGACGTTAGCAAGACGTTGCAGATTATGGAAGGGCTTGCAAAGCACTCCGCAAGAACTTGCCGGTGGGCTAAAGTGCCGCCATGCGCGCTCGACTGTCCGACATCGCCCAGCAGGCCGAAGTCAGCGAGGCCACGGTGTCGCGGGTGCTCAACGACCGCCCCGGCGTGGCAGCGGAGACCCGCCAGGCCGTCCTCACCGCCCTCGACGTGCTCGGATACGAGCGCCCGGCCCGACTGCGTAAGCGCAGCGCCGGCCTGGTCGGCCTGGTGGTACCGGAGCTGGACAACCCGATCTTCCCCGCCTTCGCCCAGGTCATCGAGTCGACCCTGGCGCAGAGCGGGTTCACCCCGGTGCTCTGCACCCAGACCGCCGGCGGGGTGACCGAGGACGAGTACGTGGAGATGCTGCTGGACCGGCAGGTCTCCGGGATCGTCTTCGTCTCCGGCCTGCACGCCGACACCGCCGCCAACCACGACCGCTACCGGGCGCTGCTCGCCCGGCCGTTGCCGGTCGTGATGATCAACGGGTACGTGCCCGGCATCGGCGCACCCTTCGTGTCCTGCGACGACCGGGAGGCGGCCGAACTCGCCGTCGCCCACCTGGTCGCGCTCGGACATCGGAGGATCGGCCTGATCACCGGCCCGGACCGGTTCGTCCCGGTGCAGCGCAAGGTCGCCGGCTGGCGATCCGCGATGACCCGACTGGCCGGCGTCGCCGAAGCCGACCTGGGCCCACTCGCCGAGCTGTCACTGTTCGGAGTGGAGGGTGGCGAGGCGGCGGCCGGGCGACTGCTGGACCGCGGCGTCACCGGTGTGGTCTGCGGCTCCGACCTGATGGCGCTCGGCGCGGTCCGGGCCGCCCGCCAACGCGGCCTCAACGTGCCCGACGGCCTCTCCGTGGTGGGTTACGACGACTCACCGCTGATGGCCTTCACCGACCCGCCGCTGACCACCATGCGGCAGCCGGTCACCGCGATGGCGGTGGCCGCCGTCCGGGCACTGGTGGACGAGATCAACGGGCACGGCGCCCCGCATTCGGAGTACCTGTTCCGCCCGGAGCTGGTGGTCCGCGGCTCCACGGCTGTCGCACCGAGTTCCGCACGCCTTTCTTACGCAAGATCTGCTTGACTCTTGCAGCGGCCGGCCGGCATATTGCTCGAATGATCAGCGCCGCCACCCCACCGCCCGCCGCCGACGACTGGTGGCGTTCCGCGGTCGTCTACCAGGTGTACGTCCGCAGCTTCGCCGACAGCGACGGCGACGGCATCGGCGACCTCCAGGGCATCCGGCAGCGCCTGCCGTACCTGCGCGACCTCGGGGTGGACGCGCTCTGGCTGACCCCCTTCTACACCTCGCCCATGATCGACGGCGGGTACGACGTGGCCGACTACCGCGACGTCGACCCGATGTTCGGCACCCTCGACGACTTCGACGCGATGATCACCGACGCGCACGCCCACAGCCTGCGGATCATCGTCGACCTGGTGCCCAACCACACCTCCAGCGCGCACCAGTGGTTCACCGCCGCGCTTGCCGCCGGCCCCGGCTCACCGGAGCGGGCCCGCTACCTCTTCGCCGACGGCCGGGGCGCGCACGGCGAGCTGCCCCCGAACGACTGGGAGAGCATCTTCGGCGGCCCCGCCTGGACGCGGATCGCTGACGGTCAGTGGTACCTGCACCTGTTCGACCCGTCGCAGCCCGACCTGAACTGGCGCCACCCGGAGGTCCGCGCCGAGTTCGAGGACGTGCTGCGGTTCTGGCTGGACCGGGGCGTGGACGGATTCCGCATCGACGTGGCGCACGGCATGATCAAGGCGGAAGGGCTGCCGGACGTCGGCTTCAGCTCGATGACCACCGGCCAGCGTCAGGTCGAACTGCTCGGCAAGGGCCGGTTGCCGTACTTCGACCAGGACGAGGTGCACGAGATCTACCGCGCCTGGCGGCCCATCCTGGACAGCTACCCGGGCGGCCGGATGGCGGTCGCCGAGGCATGGGCCGAGACGCCGCAGCGGCTGGCCCGCTACATCGGCCCGGACGAGTTGCACCAGGCGTTCAGCTTCGACTTCCTCGACGCCACCTGGTCGGCCGACTCGTTCCGCAAGGTGATCGACACCGCGCTGGCCGAGGCGACAGTGGTCGGGGCGCCCACCACCTGGGTGTTGTCCAACCACGACAAGCAGCGGCACGTCACCCGATACGGCGACGGCCCCGAAGGACTGCGCCGAGCCCGCGCCGCCAGCCTGCTGATGCTCGCCCTGCCCGGCTGCGCCTACCTCTACCAGGGCGAGGAGTTGGGCCTGCCCGAGGTTCTCGACCTCCCCGACGAGCTACGCCAGGATCCGGCGTTCCTGCGCACCGGCGAGAGCCGGGACGGCTGCCGGGTGCCCATCCCGTGGAGCGGCGAGTTGACCCCGTACGGCTTCGGGCCGGCCGGCAGCGAGCTGAGCTGGCTACCCGCCCCGGCCCTCTGGCAGACGCTCTCCGTCGCCGCGCAGACCGGCGTGCCCGGCTCCACCCTGGAGCTGTACCGGGCGGCACTGCGGATCCGGCACGACCATCCCGCGCTCGCCCTCGACGCCGACGGGGTCACCTGGCGGGAGAGCGAACCGGGCGTGCTGGCCTTCTCCCGTACCGCCGGCACAACCGTGCTGACCTGCGTGGTCAACCTCAGCGGCGCACCGGTCCTGATCCACGGGTACGGCCAGCCGCTCGTCGCCAGCGACGAGCTCACCGAGCAGGGCACCGGTCATCTGCTGCCCATTGACGCGGCAGTCTGGTTGGAACAGCGCTGAACGGGTAACTCGTTCTCGACCTGGTCGTTCGTCGTGCCCCGCGCCGGCGGGCGACTGGGCTACCGACCCCTTGTGGTGGGGGGTGAGGTGCCACCGGCGCCGCGCGGAGTCCGCTCCGCGTGGCGCCGGTGTCCGTAGCCGGCCGGTGGTGTGGCCCGCAGGGGCCGCGGGTACGGAATTGGGCACCGTCGTTACGGAGGTGCCCCATGGTGGTACGGATCGCCCAGTGCACGCTCGACGTCGAGGACCTGGACGTGATGGTCGCGTTCTGGTCGACGGCCCTCGGCTACGACGTCGAGCGCGGCGACGACGGCAGCGCCAGGCTCCGGCCGCCCGGGCCGCCGTCCGCCACGGCGCCCACCGTGTGGTTGCAGGGCTCGGGCACCGCCAAGCGGGGCAAGAACCGGCTGCACCTCGACCTGGTCGCGGACGCGGACCCCCAGGCCGAGGTACGGCGGCTGCTGAGCCTCGGCGCGCGGCACGTCGACGTCGGGCAGACCGGGGCCGAACAGTTCACGGTGCTCGCCGACCCGGAGGGCAACGAGTTCTGCGTGCTGGACCGCCCGCCGACCCGCTGAGCCCTCACTTCGCGGTCAGCAACGCCGCGATCCGGGTGAAGCCGGCACGCACCTCGGCCTCGTCCGGCGGTTCGGCGGGTTCACCGTGACCCGCCTCGTCGGCTGCCGCGTCCAACTCCTCGTCGATCACGTCCTCGAAGTCCCCGTACAGGTCGGCCCCCTCCACCTGACGGGCCTCGTCCTCGGCGGCGACCTGCGCGGCGGCGATCTCGCTGCGGATCTCGTCGGGGGACAGCGCCGGCAGCAACGGCTCCACCACGGCCACCAACTGCTCCTCGGCCACCACCGCCTCGGCCAGGGCCAACGCGTGGGGGCGCTCGTACGGCCCGCAGACCACCGGCTCCCACTCGTCGAGGTCACCGAGCGGACCGAAGGTGATGATCCACGGCAGGCCGAGCAGCGGTGAGTCCGCCGGCAGGTCGAGTGTCATGAGTGCGCCCACCGGCTCATCATGGTCCGCGAACGCGAGCGCCGATGCGGTTCTCCACTGTTGTCGCCCGTCCGGCGGTCCTCCGGCGCTCGTCCGGTGGCCCTCCCGCGCTCGTTCGGTGGTCGTTCGGCGCTCGTTCGGTGGTCGTTCGGCGGCTGTCTCGACGGCCGTGTTGGCCGGCCGGTCAGCCGGGACGGACAGCGTCCAGAGCGGCGCGGACCAGGGCGAGCGCCGTGGCCGGGGGCACACCGAGCCGAGCCGCCTCCGCCGCGTAGCCGGCCGCTGCCCGCTGGAGACGGTCGACGGCGTCGTCCCGCCCCGGAGCGACGAAGGTGCCGTTGCGTCCCCGGGTCTCCAACAGCCCGGCCGTCTCCAACTCGCGGTAGGCGCGAGCCACCGTGTTCGCTGCCAACCGCAGGTCAGCGGCGAGCTGCCGGACGGTCGGCAGCCGAGTGCCGACCGGCAACCGGCCGTCGCCGATCAGCTCGGCGAGCTGCACCCGCACCTGCTCGTACGGGGGCACCGGCGAGTCCGCATCGACCGAGATCAGCACCTGCCCGCCTTCCGTCATCAGCCCGCCCCGCCCGGCGTACCGGGGTCGATGCCCTCGTCGACATCCTTCGGCGGCGCCGGGGTCTCCGCGAGATCCACGACCCGACCGGTGGTGCTGGTCGCGAGGAGCGCCGCGCCGAACAGCACCAACTGGTTGAGCAGGTAGAGGTAGAGCAGCAGACCGACGGCACCGGCCACCACGGTGTACGCCGGATTCCGCTCGGTCCGCACCACGTAGTATCGCCCGACCGTGTTCAGCAGGGTGATACCGATCGCCACCAGCAACACCACCGGGCGCAGCCGGGAGCGGCTCATCCGCAGCCGGGGCACGGCGAGCAGCAGCGCGGTGGCGAGCACGGTGTTGACCAGCACGCTGAGCACCGCGCTGATCGTGGTCAGACCGACCGAGCCGGTGCTGCGGAGCAGGAAACGCAGCAGCGACTCCAACGCGTCGACCGCCGCGACCGACACGCCGAGCAGCACGAAGACGCCGATCATCACGCCCAGGTCGACGAGCCGCCGCACCACCAGGTTGCCCGGCTGCTGGTTGAGCCGGTACATCAGTCGCTGCGAGGATCGGATGGCCTCCACCCAGCCGATCCCGGTGAAAACCAGGATGACCAGGCCGACCACACCGACGGTGCCGCTGGAGTTGGCGATCTGCTCGGCGTCCAGGAACGGCAGATTCTCCTTGAGGAAGTCGGCCGCCGCCGCGCTGACCTCGTCGTTGTCCTCCAGGATCGCGCCGAAGACGGAGAACGCGACCAGGGCGAGGGCGAACACCGCGAAGAAGCCGTAGTAGGCGATCGCGGCTGCCAACCGGCCGGCCAGCACCTCGCCGTACAGCACGCCGGCCCGCCACACGTGGTCGAAGAGGCTCGACCGGTGGCGCGCGCCGCTCACCCAGCGGTCGATGCCCGCCTCGATCCGGCCGATCACGTTCACGCGATCATCCTCGCCGATCTCCCACCGCTGTCGTGGCAACCAGCTTCCCGTGCTCGCCGGCCGGCGCGTCGCCGCGCTTCAGTCGCCGCGCTTCAGTCGCCGAGGCAGAAGTCCCGGCGTGGCTGCCACCTGGTCTGCCCGCTGTGCGAGAAGAGGGTGAACGCGCCGACCTCGAACACCGCGGAGAAGTCGGCGAGATCCTCGTACACCTTGTCCAGGGCCTCCGGTGCCACGTCCTGAGCCACTGTGACGTGCGGATGGTACGGGAATCGGAGCTCCCGGTGCAGGCCGGGCGTCGCGGCGATGGCCGCGGCCAGCAACTCGCACTCGCTGATCCCGGCGGCCACCGCGACGAACACCACCTGGGTGACCGGACGGAACGTGCCGGTGCCCCGCAGGTGCAGCGTGAACGGCAGGTGCGCGGCGGCGACGGCGGCCAGGTGCCGCTCGACCGCAGGCAGGTTGGCCGTGCGAATCTCGGTGGGACCGAGCAACGTCACGTGCGCGGGCACCGCCAGCGGATCGCCGGCCTCGATCCGTCGCCGGGTGAGCTGGGCACCCCACGGCTCGGGGATGTCCACCGCGATGCCGATCTGGATGGTGTCGCCGGTCGGCGGCACCCCGCCACTGCGATCCACGCTTCGCGCCGCCCCTCCGACCACCGACCCGTCCACCTGTACCGCGGACCTACTCGCCGCGCACAGGCGGGAAGAACCCGACCCGCTCGTACGCGGACCGCAGGGTCGCCGAAGCCACCGCGCGGGCCTTCTCCGCGCCGGCCGCGAGCAGCTTGTCCAACTGCGCCGGATCGTCCAGGTAGGTGCGGGTGCGCTCCTGGATCGGCCGGACGAAGTCCGTCACGACCTCGGCCAGCTCCTTCTTCAGGTCGCCGTAGCCTCGACCCGCGAACGCGGCCACCAACTCGTCGATGCTGCGGCCGCTGAGCGCCGAGTGGATGGTCAACAGGTTGGACACGCCCGGCTTGGTCTCGGCGTCGAAGACGATCTCCCGGCCGGTGTCGGTCACCGCCGAACGGATCTTCTTCGCGGACCGGGCCGGATCTTCGAGCAGGTCGATGATGCCGGCCGGCGAGGACGACGACTTCGACATCTTCGCCGTCGGGTCCTGCAGATCGGTGATCTTGGCAGTGTCCTTGACGATGTGTGGCGCGGGCACCGTGAACGTGGCGCCGAACAGCGAGTTGAACCGCTGGGCCAGATCCCGGGAGAGCTCCAGGTGCTGGCGCTGGTCCTCGCCGACCGGAACCGCGTTGGCCTGGTAGAGCAGGATGTCGGCGGCCTGGAGGACCGGATAGGTGAACAGCCCGACGCTGGCCCGCTCGTTACCCTGCTTCTGCGACTTGTCCTTGAACTGGGTCATCCGGCTGGCCTCGCCGAAGCCGGTGATGCAGCCGAGCACCCAGGCCAGCTGCGGGTGCTCGGGCACCTGCGACTGGACGAACAGGGTGCTGCGTTCCGGGTCCAGCCCGACCGCGAAGAGCTGGGCCGCGGCCACCCGGGTCCGCTGGCGCAGCAGCGCCGGGTCGTGCCCCGCGGTGATGGCGTGCAGGTCCACGACGCAGTAGAACGCGTCGTGGGTGTCCTGCAGGGCTACCCAGTGCCGCACCGCGCCCAGATAGTTGCCGAGGTGGAACGAGTCGGCTGTCGGCTGGATGCCGGAGAAGACGCGGGGCCGGGCGGGAACGTCGGACATGGCGATAATTCTGTCAGCAAGCAACCCGGTCCGTCATGACGGGCCGGCGGGTCGGCTCCGCCCCGCCGATGCCGGGGTGCTGACCTCGCGTGCTTCGCCCGCGCCAACCCGGTGCGTCGACCCGACC
>NZ_JAGPXZ010000190.1:0-8766 GCF_018070305.1 Micromonospora sp. M51
GTGTGCTCGCCCTGTCGGCACCGTACGCGGTGGCGAACGCCCGGTAGTCGACGCCGAGTTCGACGGTGCCCCGACCGGTGGCGCCGTCGGCCCGGGCGACCCGGATCAGGACGCCGCGGATCCGGGCCTGCTCGGCGGCCCGCGGGTCGAGCACGCTGACCCGGACCCGGCTCGGCACCGAGCTGGCACCGCGCGCGGTGGCCTCGGGACGGTTCACCCGCACCGGCAGCGTGCCGGCTCGGGCTGGCGAGGCCATCCGGCCCTGCGCCGGTGCCGCGGGCAGGTCGACCTCGGCGGGGCCCGCCGACGGCCACCGGGGGGCCGGTTGCGCGGACGCCTCAGGCACCGCCGCCGTGGCCGGCGCCTTGCCGGCGGGTGCGCTACGCACCGGTACCGCCTTGACCTTCGCCGCCTTCGGGGCGGCGAAGGTTTCCGGTGCCGCTGCCCGAGCCGGTGGGACGAACAACGTCGTGGCAGTTAGCGCCGCCACCAGAAGCATCACGAAGAATGCCCAGGTTCGGCTGGTTGTGGACGACGACACGGGCCCGTGTGTGGGCAGGCTCGACTGCACCGGGTTACCTCCGGAAGGGTCCGAGGAGCTACGGCAGTTGCGGGAACCGGCTGTGGTCAGGAAGCGGGTGGGTTGATCCGTAGGCCAAGGCCGGCACGGAGTACCGGTTGCCGGTGTGTGTACTGAAGAGCTGCTGTGCCGTCGGCACCCTCGATGCCGATCGTCGCCGCGCCACCGCGCTCCAGGAACGTCCCGTCGAGGTCGGCGTACGCGAAGCTGTATCCGCCTGCCTCGTCGAAGATCAGCTGGAAGGTGACCCGACTGTTGGGGTCCTCGTAGGAGTGCACGTTGCGCCACTCGATGACGAACTGCCGGTTGGGTGCCGCACCGCGCAGCGCGGTCCGGACGCTGGCCGAGGAGTCGACCACCCAGTCATGCCAGAACGGGTAGATGCCGCTTGCTGGGCTAC
Source organism: Micromonospora sp. M51 (assembly GCF_018070305.1). Taxonomy (NCBI): domain Bacteria; kingdom Bacillati; phylum Actinomycetota; class Actinomycetes; order Micromonosporales; family Micromonosporaceae; genus Micromonospora; species Micromonospora sp. M51. The sequence goes on from NZ_JAGPXZ010000190.1 coordinate 981, forward strand.
CCGCCGACGGGATCGGATAGGGGTACGGGAACGGCTCCTCCGGGTTGGCGAAGCTGACCAGCCCGTTGGTGTCCACCCAGGCCGAGCTGACCGACTGCCCGTACAGCGTGACGGGGAAGGGCAGGTCGACCCGGGTGTCCCGGTCGTCACCGCTCAGGGACAGGACCGTGCCGTCCGCGGGGGTGTAGGTGATCGGTTGTTCGGCGATGGTGTAGCCGGCGCCGGCCGGAGTCGCCGCCGTCGGGAAGTTGACGACCCGATCGGCACCGGCGCTCACCGTGGCGTGCTGCACCGAGGAACCGTTGCAGGTACCGGTGGCGCTGGTGGCGATCACCGCGTACGAGCCGCTGGGGACGCTCGTGACCTGGTAGCTGCCCGTCGCCGAGGTGACGGCGGTCTTTCCGGCGACCGCCACTGTCACGCCGGCCACCGGAGTTCCCTGACAGCTGACCGTGCCGGACACCGTGCCCTGCCCGGGTGGGCTGGGCCGGAAGGTGACGCCCTGGCCGCTGGTGAGCCGGGCCTCCCGGTGCAGGTACTGGAAGGCCGTGTTGCCGGCGGCGTTCTCGATGCCGATGGTCGCCTGACCGCCGCGCTCCCGGGCGTCAGCGGGGTCGATGTCCGCGTAGGCCAGCGAGATGTCACCGTTCTCGTTGAAGATGACCTCGAACGACGCGCGGTACGCCTTGTTGCCGGAGCGGTACACGTTGCGCCATTCGACCACCCACTGCCGGTTGGGGGCCGTGCCGCTGACCTTCGTGGCGATCGCGCTGGATGCGTCGACTCCCCAGTCGTCGTAGAACGCGTACACGGCGTTGTCGATCGTCCCGCCCGGCTCGTCGTACGGCAGGGGGGTTGGCATCGGCTTGTCGGTGTCGATGCCGTCGAGGCTGCTGAAACTGATCAGGCCGTTGGCGCTGATCCAGGCGGAGGTGTGCGTCTCCCCGTAGAGGGCGATCGGGAAGGGCGCGGTCTTCTGCCAGACCTTGTCGTCACCGCGCCACGTCTCCACCACGTCGCCCGGGATGAAGGTGACCGGTCCGGTGGTGCAGGAGTAGCCGAACTCGTCACCGTTGGACATCACCGAGAGATCGAGGTCCTGGGTGCCACCACCGGGATGGTTGACGAACTGACGGGCGTACTGCCCGACGCACCGGTTGTCGGTGCCGACCGCGGCCACCACCTGCTCGCCGATGGGCACGTTGGCGAACTGGTAACCACCGTCGGCCGCGGTGACCGTCGTGCGCCCGCCCGGGTCGAGGGTGACGGTGGCGCCGGCGATCGGCTCCCCCGTTCCGGCCGTCGTCAGGGTGCCGCTGATCGAACCCGGCGGCGCCGGGGTGAAGGTGATGGACCCGTTGCTGACGGCCGCCGGCTCCATGAAGGAGTAGACCTCCGCGACCGAGCCGGAGGCGCTCTCGATGCCGATGGTGGCGCTGGAGCCCTTCTGGACGATGTTGGTGAGAGTGCCGTAGTGGAAGCCGATCCGTCCGTCCTCGTGCAGCGTCGCCTCGAAGCTGACGTTGTAGCTCGCGGTGAACGTCTGCAGCGACATGTTGGACCACTCGACCACGTAGGTGCGGTTCGGCGCGGTGCCGATGGTCTTGGTACGGATCACGCTGCCGGATCCGATACCGAGCTGGTCGTCCCAGAACGGGGCGATGACGGAGTTCGGCGCGTCGACCCGCGGCATGTCGGGGTTGATGACCGTGATCGGAGCGGCGTCGAAGCTGATCAGTCCGTTCGTGTCCACCCAGCCCGTGGTGTAGGTCTTGCCGTGCAGGGTGAAGGGGAACGGCAGGTTCACCTGCGCGGTGCCGTTGGTCAGGGTCAGCGGCGTGTCAGCGGTGACATAGCCGGACGCGCCGACGACGCAGCTGTAGCCGAGGCTGCCGTAGTCGACGGCGAGTTGCAGCGCCCGCACCGTGTCCTCGGTCAGGTCGACCTGGCTCTCCGCCGACGGGCCGCACCTGTTGTGTTGCGACGACGAGATGGTGTAGCTGTCGGCGACCACGTCGGCGAAGCTCCAGGCACCGCCGGCGCCGGTGGTGGTGGCCAGACCGGTCGGGTCGAGGGTGACGGTCGCGCCGACCACCGGGTTGCCCGCCGGGTCGACGAGGGTGCCGGAGAGATCGTGCTTCTCCAACGGCTCGGCCGTCACCGGAACCGCGAAGGTGATCGCCTGCCCGGTGGCCAGTGCTGGAGTCGCCGCCGAATACACCAGGCCGTCGTCGCCACCGGGTGCCTCCATCCCCACCACCGCGTTGGCCCCACGCTCAGCGTCGTTGTCGAGCTGGTCGTAGTTGGTGGTGACGGTGCCGTCGGCGGCCAGCAGGACCTGGAAGGAGAGCCGCTGCGCGGTCGACGACTTGCGATGCACGTTTCGCCATTCGATGACGAACTGTTCGTCGGCGCCGGTTCCCACCGTCCCCGTACGCACGCTCGCCGAGGCGTCGACAACCAGGTCGTCCCAAAACGGGGCGAGCAGGCCGTTCGGATCGGCCGGGGCGGGCAGCGCCCCACCGGTGTACGGGTGGGATCCACCCGGGTCGGTGAAGGAGACGAGACCGTTGGTGTCCACCCAGGCGCTGCGGTACGCGTGGCCGTAGAACGGGAACGCGAAGGGCAGTGCCACCTCGCCGACCGCGTCGTCACCGGTCAGCGCGAGCGCGGTGTCGGCGGCGATGAACTGCTTCGCCGAGGTGGCGCAGGTGTGCCCCTCGTCGTCGCGATACCGCTGCATGAAGATGTCGACACCGAGCCCCTGGCCGTCGATCTCCCACGGGCCGCTGGTGCCGGTCAGCCCGCAACGGCCGCCGAAGGACCCGACCAGGGTGTAGGCCCCGGGCGCGAAGTTGCCGAGGTTGAACGCCCCTTCGGGGCCGGTGGTCGTCTGCGGGCCACCTGGTTCCAGTCGCACCGTGGCACCGGCCAGCGGCAGCCAGTTGTCGTCGTAGACGGTGCCGTAGACGAATGCCGTCACCTTGACGGTGAACGACGCCTGGGTCATTGCGCCGGTTCGGCCACCGTCGTCCTGGGCCGCCACGTAGATCAGGCGTTCTCCCGTGACGGTACCGACGCCGACGTCGACGGTGGCGGTCCCACCGGCGGCCGTCGCGTTCGCCGTGCTGCCCAGCGCGGTGTCGCCCACGCTGTACCGGAACTTCGTGATGTTGGTGTCGCCGCCGGCGTTGAAGGTGACTCGGAGCTGCCCTCCGGCGGTCACCTCGGTGCCGTTGGGGAAGGACACCGCCGGCTGCAGGGGCACTGCCAACGCGGCGAGCTTGGCCGGGGTCTCGACGAGGTTGTAGACCCGGATGTCATCGACGGCACCGGAGAAGAGCCCGTCGTCGGCGCCGTCCCACCTGCGCTTGCCGACTGTTATCGAGCCGGTCGCGTGGAAGCCGCCGACCAGCGTCGTCGTCGCGGTCTGGGCCACCCCGTTCACGTAGAGAGTCATCTTCTTCGTGGCACCGTCGTAGGTCGCCGCGATGTGAGTCCACTTGCCGGCGGTGGCCGCCGAGTTGGACAGCACGTGGTACAGCGTGGTGTTGATGGTGTCCGAGGCGGACATGGTGAACCGCCACCGCTGGCTCGCGCCGGAGTAGCCCAGACTGTAGGCGTGCGACTGGGTGCCGTTGGCACTGAGCACGGCCTGGTAGCCGCTGGTCGGCACGGTCGGCAGCCGAACCCAGGCAGCCACAGTGAAACTTCCGTCGGTACGGACCGGGGTGGCCGCGCCGGTGTCCGGGTTCGGGGTCATCACCGTTCCGGTCAGTGAACCCGTCGTGCTGCCGTTGAGGCTGAGCGCGGTGCCGACACCGGCCCGACCCGGCGTCCGGGTTCCCGACGGCGTCAGGGTGAGCGTGTTGCCGTGGCCGGTGGCGTCGACAGCCGTGTTCCCGGTCTCGTCGAATGTCCAACGGGCGGCCGGACCGGACCCGGCCCGCACGCTGAACGTGTAGGTCGCCGGGACGAGCGAGTACCGACCGGAGTGGTCCCGGGACCAGACGCGCAGGGTGTTCACCCCGTCGTGCAACGGAATGACGCTGATCGAGGCACCGAAATTCGACTGGGCCGGCACGTTCACCGCATCGGTGAGCACGCCCGAGTCGAGGGTCCAGGCGTACTCCTTCACCTCGTACGGGCGCTGCGTCGGCGGCGCCACGGTGAACACGCCCGTCACGCCGACCCCGCCGCGCGGCGTACCGTCGTTGCTGTAGGTGGTGGAGCTGAGGCCCCCGGGTTCCTTCGGCGGCGTGGCGTCCACTGTGAACTCACAGGTGCCGGACCAGTCGCTGTTGACCGAGCCGTCCGACGTGATCGCCTGCCACACGTAGGTGGTGCCGTCCACCAACCTGCCGGACGGGATCTGCTTCGACACCGCGGACGGGTTGCCCGACGCCTGGGAGATCTTGTTGGTCTCGTTGCGCGAGCCGCCGAGCGGCCACCAGTAGAACCACGTCGTCAGGGACTGCTGCGAGCTGTCCGGGTCGGCCTGCTTGACCGACAGGTACGGGGTGGCGCTCAACACGTACGGTCGGGAGCTGCCGACGGCGCACGGCTTACCGTCCGACTTGTGTCCCGACGGCGGGCTGGGCTTGGTGTTGTAGGTGATCGCCAGCTTCGGCGTCGAGTGCTTGAACCGCTTCCACTGGTTCTTGGTGCCCTCGTCGACCGCCCGCAGCCCGACTGTCAGGTCCGCCCAGCCGCTCTTTGCCGCCCGGTCGACCATGCGGGTGACGTCGAACTCGATCGTCCCGCTGCCCAGACAGCCGTGTGCGCCGCCAAGCTTGCGGTTGGCCGCGGTCTGAGCGGTGTAGCTGCTGTCCCAGCTCGGCTGGTTGTTCCAGGTCGTGGAGGACGAGATCTTCCCGGTGAGCCAGAGCTTCGCGTTGGACTTCGGGTTGCAGGTCCAGGAGTGGAGCTGCTCGATCCTGAACTGCGCCTTGCTAATGATCTTGCCCTTGACCGCGCTGGTGTTCATCCGGAACAGGGATCGGATGATGTGGTCCGCGCAGCCGTCACAGTCCTCGGTCCGACCCGCTCCGGCGGCGCCGTAGGTCGACGCCCGCTGAAGGGCGGTGGTGTTCTGCCAGAACGAGCTGGACTTGTGCTTGCTCCACACCGACGTCCAGGCGTTGCTGGCAATCCCCCCGGTCCACGACGGGTCGATGTAGATGGGCAGCTTGGTGCGCGGGTCGTCCAGCATCGCCCGGTCCGGCACGATGGTCAGGGAGTCGCGGCCGACCGTCACCGGCATCACCGCGCGCCGGGTCACCCCGGCGGTGCCGGCTGGTGCGTCGCTCGATCGGGCGCCCTGGCCGGCGAGGTCCGGCTCCGCGCCGGCGACGGTGGCGTCCCACATCAGCGGGGCGGGCGCACTGAAGACGTCCCGGCCGCTCCCGTCGCGGGCCGCCAGACCACCGCCGGCCGCCGGACTGACAGTCACCCCCTTGCCGGCCAGGCCGAAGCGCAGGGACCGGAGCTTCGGGTTGGCCGCCGCCTTGCGGGTGTGCACCACCAACACCTCGGAGAAGCCGAGAGCGCCGGCCGTCACGCGCAGGTCGACCTCGGGCAGCACGTTGCGGTAGACGGCGGTGGAACCGTCGAGCACCGGCGCGGGCAGTCGACCGGGCCAGGACATCGTCAACTCGCGCGCACCGTCACGCAGGCGAGCCAGCGGTGCGTTCTCGCCCCCTGGGGAGAAGACCATCGGGAGCACCGACGCCCTGGGGGTGAGCCCCTCCGGGGTCGCCTTGAGGGCGGTGTCCACCGGCACCCACGAGTCGCCCTTGCGCACCCGTACGGGCTCGATGCTCTGCTCCAGGGTGAGCGATCCGTCGGGGTTGAGGAATGTCTGCGCGTATTCGGTGCGCTCCGACAGGATCTCCACCTGCCGGTCGCAGGTGGCGAGCATCGCGCGTGCGCTCTTGGCGTCCGGTTGGACGTCGACGCAGGCAGCGGCGGGCGTGGGCGCGGCCGCGCGGGCCGGAGCCGCAGGTGGGACGAGCACCGAGGCCGGCAGGAGCGCCATGACCAACAGAGCGGAACTACGACGACGAATGCCCCAAAAGGGCGTGCGACGCCCACCATGAACGACCATGAACAGCCCCCGTGTTGATCGATCCGCCGCTGCGGCGCGCTCAACATACTGAGCGGATCTTCAGTTTTCAATATTCAAGATCAGTGAGTTCACGCCTGATGCGTCAAGCGCCGAAACACGGCCTGCTGGGGCGTAAGGGTCCGCACCGCCCAGACTGGTCAGCCCGCCGGAGGATCATCTGGGCGGATCGGGGCGCGTCAGCGGTTGGGCCGCCACGGGTCCGCTGCGGCGAGCGGATCGACCCAGCCGCCGTAGCGGTTGACCTCCCGGGCCCGCAGCAGCGACCGGGTGACCTGGCCGAACTGCCGTTCGTCGTCGGCGCTGAACAGCAGCACCTCCGTCCCCCGATACCACCCCCACAGCTCGTGGGGCGGCGGCCGCCAGCGGTCACCGACCACTGCGAGCGCGGCCGGGAGCAGGAACACCGCACCGAGGATCAGGTACGCCTCGGCGGTGAGACGTTGCAGACCGCCGGTGAAGCCGAGGAGCACCCCCACCCCGCCGAGCATGCTGGCGGTGAGGACGACGGCCCGGACGGCGATCCGGTCGTGCGGGCCTCGGGTGGTACGCAGATGGGTCAGGTCGGCGACCCGGTAGCTGTTGCGACCGACGGTGAACCGGTCGACGGTCACGATGATGCCGGGCCGTGCGTACAGCAGGGTCGACCGGGCGCCCGGCACCGTTCGCGGCGGTCGCGTCTTTGCGCCTTCACGATTCACGGTTCCTCCCGCAGGGGACGGTGGGCCGGGTGGACCGCCAGTGACAGTCATCGCCACCTGCCGACGGGATTCCCGGCTCCGGACTTCATTGTGTTTCGGCATTGCCAGTCGACCTGGGCATTTGCGGGCTCCCGACAGCTCGCCCCGACGGGTGACATCGCCGAGAAACAGCATCCATTTCGGGTTTTATCGGTTATGGCGACCAGGAAACCGGCGTCATGCGCCGGGAACGACGAAAGTCGCATATCCGTCAGTGGCCCTCGAAAAGGGCTATGTCCGCCCCTTCTGAGTCGTCATCAGCCACGATGACGCCACCCAACACACCGGCCACGACCGGCAACTCCGCCAACTTTCGCCACTGCTTCAACTGCGAGTGACATCCGTCCCGGGTTAGGTTGGGCGAGCCGGTCCGGCCCAGTGCCGTCCGCCCGGATGGCCCCGGCCGGTGTCGTCGCGGGCATCAGCAGCCCCGGCGGCTGTGGGAGAGGGGCCTTTCGCTCTTGTCATCCCTGAGAAATCTGCTGCGCACCGTGGCGCTGGTCGGCATGTCCGCCGCGCTGATCGCCCCGACGGCGGTGGCCCAGGCCGAGCCGTCCCCCGCCGAGCTGACCCGCCGGATCGAGACGTCCTCGGCGGAGCTGGAGCGGGTCGTCGAGTCGTACAACAAGCTGCGTGAGGAGATCAAGACGAACGAGGCCGCAGTGGCCCGATTACAGGCCCGCATCGGCCCGCTCGAACAGCAGGTCGAGCAGAGCCGGGCCGACGTCGCCAAGATCGCCTCCACCGCGTACAAGAGCGGCAGCCTGCGCACCGCTGACGCGCTGCTGCGTCCCGGGGGTTCGGCCACGCTGCTGGACCGGCTCGGCACCGTCGAACAGTTGACCCGCCAACGGCAGGCGAGCATCTCCGGCTTCACCGCCAGTCAGCAGCGACTGCTCGACGAGAAGGCCAGCCTGGACGC
>NZ_JAGPXZ010001567.1:0-383 GCF_018070305.1 Micromonospora sp. M51
GCGCGACTACGCGACGGTGTTCCTCGACGGCGTCTACCAGGGCGCCATGTCCCGGAGCAACCTGCCGGCGACCTACACGACGCCGCTCGGCGTGACGGTGCGCGACGCGCCGCTGGCGCTGAAGACCTCGGCGAGCGGCAGCCCCACGCTCGACATCCTGGTCGAGGGCATGGGCCGCAACAACTTCGGCCAGGCGCTGGTCGACCGCAAGGGCATCACCGAGCGGGTGTCGCTTGTCGACGCGGGCACCCTGACCGGCACGTTGACCAACTGGCAGACCCACCTGCTGCCCGTCGACGAGACGTTCGTGGCCGGTCTGCGTCCGGTGATCACCAACGCCGCGCGGCCCGGCATCTTCTTCAAGGCCACCGTCAACCTCACCC
>NZ_JAGPXZ010001568.1:0-381 GCF_018070305.1 Micromonospora sp. M51
CACCGGTGGCCGGCACCCGGGACACCCGCACCGGTCGGCGTACCGCCGGTCGGGACCCGGTGGTGACCGCCGGCGCCGGCTCGACGGCCGGGTCCGCGGGCGGTGCGTCGGCCTCCGCCATCCTGCGGCGGGCCAACTTCACCTCACGCCACCAGACGTAGACCACGAAACCGGCGAAGATCGGCCACTCGACCGCGTACCCCCAGCTCAGGCTGTTGCCGGCGGCGGCCCGGCTGATCTGCCACCAACCCAGCCCGAGGAAGCCCACGACCAGCACGACCATGGCCACGTGGCGCGCGATCCACGCCGGAGTCCAGAGCCGCCTCATGGCATCGAGGGTACCGGGGACGCCGCCGGTCTCCGACACCGTGTCGTAGTTGT